>NZ_JBVPVA010000972.1:0-4301 GCF_055612215.1 Actinomycetospora sp.
GCCATCGTGGAGGCGTTGCCGCAGACGTAGACCACGGCGTCCTGCTGCATGGCCTCCCACACCTCGTCGGCGGCACCCTCGAGGGCGTGCTGCACGTAGCGGTACTGGTACCCGGGCACCCGGGAGTACGCCGGGAAGAGCGTGGCCACGCCGTCCTTGTCGTAGGCGGCGAGCTCGTCGGCGTAGAGCAGGTCGTCCTCGGGGTCGCGGCAGCCGAGGAACAGCAGCGACCGGGCGATCGGGACGCCCCGGGCACGCAGGGACTCCCGCTCCTGGAGGAACCCGCGGAACGGCGCCATGCCCGTCCCCGCACCGATCATGATCATCGGAACGTGCGGGTTCTCCGGCGGGCGGAACGCGATGCTGGGGCTGCGCACGAAGGTGAACACCGTGCCGCCCTCGGGGACGTCGTCGAGGTGCCCCGAGCACACCCCGCGGAAGGTCGTGCCGTCGCCGGAGCGGGCCGCGCCCTCCAGCACCCCGACCGTCAGCGAGACGTCCGAGGACACCTGCGGCGACGACGAGATCGAGTAGAACCGCGGGCGCAGCGGGGGCAGCAGGTCGAGGAACTCCGCGAACGGCAGCGTGCAGTCCGGGTGGGCCTCGAGCAGCTCCAGCAGCGTGCGCCGGGGCTTCGCGATCGTCTCCCGGTAGCGCGCCTTCGCCTCGTCGTCGCTGCCCGCGAGGGCCGCGAGCTCGTCCCGCTCCGGGCCCTCGGGCATCGATGCCGCCATCGCCGCCAGTCCGGCCCGGCTCGCCACGTCCTGCAGCTCGACGCAGCCGACGAGGATCGCGAGGAGCGGGTAGGGCTCGCCGACCGGCAGGTGGGTCGGCGCGCTGCCGTTCGCCGTCAGCGTCACGTACTGGCCCCCGTCGAGACCGAAGCGCGTGATGGTCCGGTTGACCAGGGGGATCGGGTTGCGGGGCAGGACGCCGAGGTGGTCGCCCGTGGAGTACGTCGTCCCGGCCGGCATCGCGATCTCGAGGTGGCGCACCGAGCGTCCCTCGGGGGTGTCGGCGCGGGCGGTGAGCTCGCGGTTGACGCGCACGGTCGCCGCCAGGCCGCGGTACGACTGCAGCACCGGGCTCGCGGTGCGGCGCTGCTCGAGCTGCACCGTCAGACGGGGGCCGGAGCCGGCCGCGGCGGTCGTCGACGCCTCGAGGCCGAGGGCGGCACCGAGACCGTCCCACAGCCCGCGGTACCAGTCCTCGAACTGGGAGTCGAAGTCGCCGCGGGCGTCGCCCTCGCCCCGCGGGTAGACGCGGGTGCCCCCCTTCGCCTCGAGCCCGGCGTCGACGCGCGTGGGCACCGCCTGGTAGGTGGCGGCCCAGTCGCGGTTGCCGCACCCGAAGACCGTGAACCGCACCCCGGCAGCCGAGGCGCCGGCCCCGTCGAGCCACGCGCAGAACTTCGCGGCGTTGTCCGGCGGCTCGCCGTTGTAGGACGAGGTCACGACGACCACCGCGCCCTCGGTCGGCAGCTCGTCCACGGCCTCGTCGAGGGCCGCGGTGCGGGCGGTGTAGCCGCGTTCGCCGCCGTCGCGGGCGATGCGGGTGGCGATGTCCTCGGCGGCGCCGAGGTTCGAGCCGAAGAGGACCAGCAGCGGTGTCCCGTGGCGGTCGGCGGGCGCGACGGCCAGGGCCGGCGACCGCGGTTCGGCCACCGCGGTCGCCGCCGGCCGCGGCGCGGACCCCCAGGTCCGGCCCTGTCGGGGCCGCACCGTGATCGTGAGGCCCTCCGGCTTCACGGTCAGGGTCTCCTTGATCTTCAACTGGTAGTTCGCGTGGTCGACCAGCTCGAAGCGCTGCAGGACCATGCCGAGCACCAGGGTCGCCTCCTGCAGGGCGAACTGCCGCCCGATGCAGGCCCGCTGGCCCGAGCCGAACGGCCGGTACGCGTTGGGGGGCAGCGCGTCGCGCCGCTCCGGGGACATGTGGTCCGGGTTGAACTCCCGGGCGTCGTCCCCCCAGACCTCCGGGAGCCGGTGGAGCATCGGGGTCAGCGCGACGACCGCCGTCCCCGGGTCGAACGGGCCGTACCCGCCGACGGTCTCGCCGGGCTCCCGCGCCTGCCGGGTGAAGGCGGGCGCGGTGGGCCAGAGCCGCAGCGTCTCGTCGAGGATCTGGCGGACGTAGCCGAGCTGGTTGATCTGGGCGCCGGTCGGGGCCGCGTCCGGGTCGGTGCCCAGCACGCGGTCCACCTCCTCGTGTGCGCGCGCCACGACCTCGGGGTGCTTGAGCAGGTACGCGATCGCGAACGACAGCAGCCCGCTCGTGGTCTCGTGGCCGGCGATCAGGAAGGTGCCGCACTGCGCCACGATGTTGTGGTCGGGCAGCGTGTTCCCCTGCTTGTCCGTACCGACCAGCATGTGGCCGAGCAGGTCGGTGCCCGGGTCACCGGAGGCGCGCCGCTCCTTGACGATCGCGTCGATCGTGTCGTCCATGAACTTCGCGTTCGCCAGGAAGCGTCGCTGGGCGCCGCGGCGGAGCTTGACCTGGATCGGGAGCATCCGCTGGCGCTGCAGGCTCTCGTCCAGCGAGTCGATCATCGCCTGGACGAACGGGTGCTGCGTGTCGCGGTAGAACGAGTTGAAGCGGTACCCGAACCCGCACAGCGCGATGGTGTCGAGGGTCAGCCGCGTCATGTCGCCCGCGACGTCGATGGGCTCGTCGGGGTTGAGCCGGTCCCACTTGAGCATGAGCTGCTGGGCGATGTCGACCATCGGGTCGACGTAACCCTTCATCGCCCAGGTCGAGAACGTCGGCAGCAGGATGTCGTGGGCGGACTTCCACAGCGGGTCGGCGGTGTCCGCGGTGAAGAGCCCCGCGCTCACGTGCGTCTTGCGCATCTCGCGCTGGCCGGTGCCGACGAGCTTGTCGAACCGGGCGTCGTCGCACAGGTCCTGGACCATCTCCAGCCCGGAGGCGACGTACAACGGTGCCGGCGTGTGGAGCACGAAGATCTCGCCGTACTGGTCGGCCTGCTTCATCAGGCCCTGGACCAGGGTCTTCGTGTCGATGTCGCGGAAGTTGCCGATGACGGGCAGCGGCTTCGGTCCCGGGATCTCGGAGACCGGACGAGGGGTGGCGACGGGACGGTCGACGGCGGTCACTGTGTGCTCCTGGGGATGGCGGGGATTCAACGCGTGGTCCCGGGACGGGCGCCCGGCAGCGGGTCTCGCGACCCGGCGGGCTCGACGGGGGTGTCCTCGCCGGCGGTCGCCGCGGTCGACCGCGCCCGGCGGTCGTGGCGCAGGAGCACCACGACGACGACGAGGACCCACGCCGGCAGGACGAGCAGGCTCGCGGGGTGGGCGGTCGCGGTGAGCAGCAGCCACGCCCCGAGCAGGTAGGCCACGACCGCCACGCCGCGCGGCATCACGCCGGCGTTGCGCAGCAGCGTGGTGGTGGTCAGCGCGAACATCCCGGCACCGCGCACCGAGAAGACGAAGACGAGGCCGTAGCCGAGCGCGCTCAGTGCCCTCGTGGCCTCGGGCGTGAGAGGCGCCCCGCCACCGATCGTCGTCAGGAACACCGGCGTCGCGAGGGCGGCGGTCCCCGCGAACAGCAGAGCCACGAACACCACGCCGGAGAGCAGGTTGAGCCCGTGGGCCATCGCCGACGGGGCCGGTTCCAGCGTGTCGAGGACCGAGCGCACCGCGACGACGAACCAGAGGAACGCGATCCCGGCGAGCGGCACGAGGTACAGCGCGACGGCGGTGACGACCGTGTTGCCGGGGCCGTCGTAGAACGCCCCGTACACGGTGTCGGGATCGCCGAGGTGCGGCACGGCGTCGACGACCACGAGCGCCGCCACGAAGAGGACCGAGAACACGATCCCCATCGACGCGGCCAGGCGCGGCGACGCGGGCGTCACGCCGGCCCCCACGGCCGCCGGTCGTCGACGGGGCGTTCGGCGTGCAGGTCCTCGAGGATCCGCAGCAGTTCGAGCGTGCCGGAGAACGGCTGCTCCCGCCCGGACTCGGTGATCACGGTGCCCTCCAGACGACCGTCAGCGGTGCGGAGGACGTCGAGCGAGAGATGCATGGGCCGACCTCCTCCTGCTGGATCTCGACCGTAGGGAGGTTCGGGGGTCGGACGCACCGGCCGACCTTCCAGTCGGGTTTCCAGTCCGCCCGGAGTCGCTCACGCGCAGCTCCGCGGGCGTCACGAGGCGTGGCGAGCCGGACCACCGAGGGTCCGGAATGAGGATCGGATCGGCCGGGTTGTCGCCGTCGGGGGTCGACGACGCGAAAGAGTCCGCACATGACGGTGGCACCGGGCCGGTACGGCATCTGGGC
>NZ_JBVPVA010000175.1:0-5316 GCF_055612215.1 Actinomycetospora sp.
GATCTGCGACTCGAGCGTGGCGAACTCGGTGCGGGCGCGGTCGGCCCGGGCCTGGGCCTCGGTCAACGCGGACGACAGGCGCCCGATCTCGTCCTCCGCCGCCCGCGCGCGGCTGCGCAGGGCGCCGACCTGGCCGCTGAGGCGAGCCAGGCCCTCGCGGCGATCGGCGATCGCCCGCGCGGCGTCGCGCAGGCGCTGCTCCTCGCCCGCGAGGGCGCGCTCGGCCTCGCCGCGCGCAGTTGATATGTCTGCGAGCGCACCGCGGTCGGTCTCGAGTTGCTCGCTCAGTTCGGCCTGCTCGGCTCGGGTGCGCGCCGCCTCCGCGTCGAGCTCCTCCGGGTCGCGACCGGGGGCCGGCGGCTCCAGCGGATCGGACAGGTGGCGGTGGCGCTCTGCGGCGAGCGACGCCGTGCCGCGCAGGCGCTCGCGGAGGGAGCTGAGGCGATACCACGTCTCCTGCGCGGCGGCGAGGCGCGGGGCATCGCTGACCGACGCCTCGTCGAGTGCGGTTTCGCGAGCCTGCACCTGGGCGTAGTCCGACTCGACCGCCGCGCGGCGGGCCCGGATGAGCGTCTCGTCGGCCACCTCGCGGTCGAGGTCGCCGCGCAACGAGAGCAGGTCGTCCGCGAGCAGCCGCAGCCGCGCGTCGCGCCAGTCGGCCTGGATCACGGCGGCCCGCCGAGCGACCTCCGCCTGGCGGCCGAGGGGCTTGAGTTGGCGGCGAAGCTCGGCGGTGAGGTCCGTCAGGCGGGCGAGGTTCGCCGCCATCGCCTCGAGCTTGCGGAGCGCCTTCTCCTTGCGCTTCTTGTGCTTGAGGACGCCCGCGGCCTCCTCGATGAACGCGCGGCGCTCCTCGGGACGCGACTGGAGGATGGCGTCGAGCTGCCCCTGCCCCACGAGGACGTGCAGCTCGCGGCCGATGCCGGAGTCCGAGAGCAGCTCCTGGACATCGAGCAGGCGGCAGGAGCTGCCGTTGATCTCGTACTCGCCGGCCCCGGAGCGGAAGACCCGCCTGGTGATCGACACCTCGGCATAGGCGATGGGCAGGACGCCGTCGGAGTTGTCGATCGTCAGCGTCACCTCGGCACGGCCGAGCGGCGAGCGCCCCGACGTGCCGGCGAAGATGACGTCCTCCATCTTCCCGCCGCGCAGCGCCTTCGCGCCCTGCTCGCCGAGCACCCAGCTGATCGCGTCCACGACGTTGGACTTGCCGGAGCCGTTCGGCCCCACCACGCAGGTGATGCCGGGCTCGAAGCGCAGCGTCGTCGACGAGGCGAACGACTTGAAGCCCTTCAGGGTGAGGCTCTTGAGGTGCACGCCACCCCTCCCCCGGCTCACACGCACCCGACTCGCGCCGCGACGCTACGCGAGGCCCCCGACGGCGGGCCGGACAACCCGCACCGTGTGGTGACGATCCTGTTTCGGATCCCCCGGATCCCGGTGACCCGGACCCCATGACGACCACCGCGACGCACTACCTCGAGGTCAACGCTCCGGCCGACCGCTGCTACCAGTGGTGGCGCCCGCTGACCCACCTGCCCGAGATCCTCGACGACGTCGAGTCGGTCGAGCCCAAGTCGGGCAACGCCGACGTGACGCACTGGGTGGTCGAGGGCCCGCTCGGCAAGAAGATCGAGTGGGACGCCAAGATCATCGACGAGGAGACCGACCGCAAGATCGCCTGGAAGTCGCTCGAGGAGAGCAACAACCAGGTCGAGACCGGCGGCGCGGTCCGGTTCGACAACCACGGCGACTCCACCGGCGTCGAGGTCAGCCTCCACATCGAGCCCCCGGGCGGGAAGCTCGGCGAGCTGGGCGCCAAGCTGTTCGACGACCCGCAGAAGAAGATCGAGAAGGCCCTCCAGGAGTTCAAGCAGCTCATGGAGAAGTAGCACGCGTGCCCCGTGGGCACCGACCCGTCCTCGGGTCGGTGCCCACACGCATGTCAGCGCACGGTCCGCCGGGGCCGCCGTTGGCAGGTCGGGCACCAGTACGACGACCGGTTGGTGAACGCCGACCGCACGATCGCCGTGCCGCACCGTCGACACGGCTCGTCCTCGCGGCCGTAGACCGCGAGCGCACGCTCGAAGTACCCCCGGTCGCCGTGGACGTCGACGTAGAGCGCGTCGAACGAGGTCCCGCCGGCCGCGAGCGCCTCGCCCATCACCTCCGCGGCCGCCGCCAGCACCCGCCGGCCCTGCGGCCGGGTGAGCGTCGCCGTCGGACGCAGCGAGTGCAGCTCCGCGCGCCACAGCGCCTCGTCGGCGTAGATGTTGCCGATCCCCGAGACCACGGTCTGGTCCAGCAGCGCGCGCTTGAGCTCGGTCCGGCGCCGCCGGTAGGCCCCGACGGCCGCCTCCAGGTCGAACCGGGGGTCCAGCGGGTCGCGGCCGATGTGCGCGACCAGGGCCGGGACGCTCTCGCCGTCGGAGTCCACGGTGTCCACCGCGGTGAGCCCGCCGAAGGTGCGCTGGTCGACGAAGCGCAGCTCCGGGCCGTCGTCGTCGAACCGGACCCGCACCCGCAGGTGGGTCTCGTCGGGCCGGTCGGCGGGCTGGACGAGCAGCTGGCCGCTCATCCCCAGGTGTGCGAGCACCGCGCCGTCGGCCTCGCCGTCGGGTCCGGTGAGGTCCATCCAGAGGAACTTGCCGCGCCGGCGCGCCGCGGCGAGGGTCCGGCCGACCACGCGCTCGGCGAGCTCGGCGGCGCCGCCGGGCTGGCGGCGGACCGCACGGGGATGCATGACCTCGACGGCGGACACGGTGCGCCCGACGGCGTGGTCGGCGACGCCTCGGCGCACCACCTCGACCTCGGGCAGTTCGGGCAGCTCAGCCGCCGTCGGGCTCGGGGTCGGCGGAAGCGTCGTCATCGTCGGGCGCGTCGCCCGCCGAGAGCGCCTCGTAGGCGGCCTGCGCGGCCTTCTGCTCGGCGTCCTTCTTGGTGCGCCCGACCCCGACGCCGAGGTCGCGCCCGGCCACCACCGCCGTGGCCGTGAACTCCTTGGCGTGGTCCGGGCCCTCGTCGGTGATCCGGTACTCCGGCACGCCCCGGCCGGTGGCCGCCGTCAGCTCCTGGAGGCTCGTCTTCCAGTCGAGGCCCGCGCCCAGGCGTGGGGCGGCGTGCATCAGGTCGCCGAACAGGCGCAGGACGAGCGCACGCGAGACGTCGATGCCGTGCTGCAGGTGCACCGCACCGAGGATGGCCTCGACGGCGTCGCCCAGGATCGAGTCCTTGTCGCGCCCGCCGGTCATCTCCTCGCCGCGACCCAGGTACATGAGCTCGCCGAGGCCGAGCGTGCGCGCGACGCCCGCCAGGGCGTGCATGTTGACCACGCTCGCGCGGAGCTTCGCGAGCTGCCCCTCGGGCAGGTCGGGGTGCTCGCGGTAGAGCCGTTCGGTGACCGCCACGCCGAGCACGGAGTCGCCGAGGAACTCCAGGCGCTCGTTGGTGGGCAGCCCGCCCTGCTCGTAGGCGTACGAGCGGTGGGTCAGGGCGAGCGTCAGCAGCCCGGCGTCGACGTCGACGCCGAGCACGCGGCTCAACCGTGCGGCCGGGTCCCCACCCACCTCGTCCACCTGGTCCTGATCGTCGCGCCCGGTGGCGGGCGCGGGCGCCGTCGGGGGCACCGGCGGGATCAGGCCGGGGTGACGGCCCGGCGGCCGGCGTACTGGCCGCAGTGCGGGCACGCGACGTGCGGGGGCTTGGGCTTCCCGCAGGCCTTGTTCGGGCAGGCCGCGAGCGTGGGCTGCGACGCCTTCCACTGCGAGCGGCGGGCGTGGGTGTTGGCGCGCGACATCCGGCGCTTCGGGACGGCCACGGTGGTTCGACTCCCTATCGGCTTTGCTCTACTGCACGTTCTCGGTGCTGCCGCCGGCGAAACGCTCCTGCAGGGCGGCCCAGCGAGGATCGATTCTCTCATGCGTGGTCCCGGCCGGCACGAAGGCCCATGCCTCCTCGTCCGGCGACGGCACCCCCGGGCAGTCCTCCCGGCACAGCGGCGCGTTCGGCAGCTCGAGCAGGACGGCGTCGCGCACCGCCGGCTCGAGGTCGATCTTCTCGTCGACGATCCGGCTGACGTCGTCCTCGTCGGTCGTCTCGTCGGTGACCGAGTCCGGGTAGGCGTAGAGCTCGGTCAGGTCGACCTCGACGTGGTCGGTCACCGGGCCGAGGCAGCGCGAGCACTCCCCGACGACGTCCGCAGTGACGGTCCCGCTGGCGAGCACGCCCTCGACGACGGACTCCAGGCGCAGGTCGAGGTGGATCGGGTCGCCCGCGGGGACGCCGATCACCTCGAGGCCGAAGTCCGCGGGGGCGGGCACGTCACGCACCCAGGGCTTCATCGTGCCGGGACGCCGGGACAGTTCACGGGCGGTGTCCACGGTCCACGGGCTCGTCGCGTCCGGGACGGGGGTCTTGTCAGTAGTCATCTCGCCGTACTCCAACGTGCTCGGCGCAGGGACGTGTTCCCGACGGCGGCCGTCGTCACCGACGAGCGTACGGGCCGGGTTCAGGCGCTGGCGCGGTCGGGCCAGCGGGCCCCGTCGTCGGCACGGTCGTCGCGCTGGCCCGCGGCCGCACCGACCTGGCCGGTGCGCAGCTGGTGGCGGTGCCGCCCGACGGTGTCGAGGACCGACTCGAGGGTGTCGGTGAACTCCGCGAGCGCGGTGTCGACGTAGGTGTCGCAGTCGCTGCGCGCGCGGTGCGCGTCCTCCGCGGCCAGGTCGAGGATCCGGCCGGCCTCCTCGCGTGCGGCGAGGGTGACCTCGTGCTCGGAGACCAGGCGCTGCTGCTCGGCGCGCCCGTCGGCGACGGCGCGGTCGTAGCTCTGCCGCCCGGCCTCGGCCATGCGGTCGGCCTCGGCGGCGGCCCGGTCGGTGAGGTCGGCGTACTCGCGGCGGCCGCGGGACACGACGCGCTCCGCCTCGTGCTCGGCCTCGGCGATCATCTCCTGGGCCTGCTCGCGGGCCTCGGCGAGGATGCGGTCGGCCTCGGTGCGGGCGTCGGTCCGGGCCTTCTCGGCCTCCTCGGTCGCCTCGGCCACCAGCTGGTCGCGGTGGTCGAGCACGTCCTGGGCGTCGTCGAGCTCGCCGGGGATCGCCTCGCGGACGTCGTCGAGGAGCTCCAGGACGTCACCGCGGGACACGACGCAGCTCGTCGTCATGGGGACCCCGCGTGCCTCCTCGCAGATGGTCACCAGCTCGTCGAGCGCCTCGAACACCCGGTACACGTCGGCCACCTCCTGCGTTGACTCCGCAGGTCAGTGTGCGGCGCCCGCGCCCGGGGTCCGCGCATTCGCCCCCGCCCCGGCGTGTCCGC
>NZ_JBVPVA010001085.1:0-1129 GCF_055612215.1 Actinomycetospora sp.
GAGGCGAGCTGCAGACCGGCCTGGTTCATCGCACCCGTCGTCGCGGCCGCCCACCGGGTGCCCGCCCCCTGCAGGAGCGCGACGAGCTGTGGCGAGGGCTGCTCGGTCTCCGGTCCGCCCACGCCCCGCATCCGCTCGCCCTGGCCGCCGCGGGCACCGCCGACACGGGGAGCGCCCGGGCCTCCGGGGCCGCCTGCCCCGGTGTTCGGTCCGGCGGTGACGATCGAGCCGGAGTGCGGGGTCGCGGCGGTGACCGCGGCGTAGGCGGTGGAGGCACCGACAGTGCCGACGAGCGCGAGGACCGCGACGACGACGCCGAGGGCACGCCGGGCGAGCAGCCGCGGCCGGAGCAGCCCGACGGCGCCGAGCACACCGGCCACGACGACGACCCAGCGCAGCCACGGGCCCCAGTCGGCCTGGGTGAGCACGACCGCGCTCCACGCGGCGGTGCCGACGACGGTCATCGCGAGCACGATCCGCGCGCCGAGGCGGCCCCGCTCCCGCCAGAGGATCGACGCGCCCGCGGCGGCCGTGATCGCGACGCCGGGAGCCATGGCGACCGTGTAGTAGGGGTGGATCGTCCCGCTCATCGCCGAGAACGTGACGGCGTGGACGAGCAGCCAGACCCCGCCGAGCAGCAGCAGGGCGCGGGCCCGGTCGGTGCGCGGCGCCCGGCGGGTGAACCACAGTCCGGCGACCAGCAGGACGATCCCCGCGGGCAGGAGCCAGGAGGCGTTGCCGGCGAACTCCGAGGTGAGCAGGCGCCACGGGCTCGGCGTGCCACCGAAGCCGCCACCACCGGGGCCGCCCGGACCTCCCGGGCCGCCCGGGCCGCCCGGACCGCCCGGCAGCGCGCCGAAGCCACCGGGTGCCGCGTTCGCCGCACCACCCGGGGCCCCGCCGGGCGGTGCGCCGGCGCCGCGCGGCCGACCACCACCACCGCCGTTGCCCTCGCCACCGAGGATGCGACCCAGGCCGTTGTACCCGAGGGCCAGTTCGAGGAGGGAGTTGTCGGTCGACCCACCGATGTAGGGCCGCGACGACGCCGGCCACAGCTGGACGAGCAGCACGTACCAGCCGGCCGAGACCAGGATTGCGGCCCCGGCCGCCACGAGGTCACCGATCCGGC
>NZ_JBVPVA010000139.1:0-4483 GCF_055612215.1 Actinomycetospora sp.
CACAGAGCGGGCCGGAACCGAGGCCCCCCGAAGCACCGAGGAGCCTCCGATGACCACCTTCGACCCCCGCACCGTCCACACCACCCACCCCCACCACGTCGGCCAGCCGTTCACCGGTCCGCAGCAGTACGGCCAGCAGCAGTACGGCCAGGCCTTCCCCGGCCAGCAGTTCTCCGGCCCCATGCCGGCGCCGGCCCTCGCGAAGCCGTCCCGCAAGCGCCCGCTCGCCGGCAAGATCGTCGCCGGGGTCGTCGCCGCGGCGGTCGTCGCCGGTGGCGCCGGCGCCTGGATGGCCTTCTCGGGCCCGTCCGCCGCGGCCGCCGTCCAGTCCACCTCGTTCGCCGGGGCCAACCCGACCACGAGCCCGTTCGGCACCGACGCCCCGCAGGTCGCCGCCGTCGCCGCCACCGGCCCCCAGTCCGGCGACACCACCGGCCTCTACGCCGCCACCACGCCCCCGGCCTGCACGACCGCCGACTTCCTCACCCAGCTCCAGGCCGACCCGGCCAAGCTCGCGGCCTTCGGCGGGGTGTTCGGCCTCGGCGCCGGCGACGTGCCGGCCTTCGTCGACAGCCTCGCTCCGGTGGTGCTGCGGGCGAACACCTCGGTCACCGACCACACCTACGCCGACGGTGCCTTCACCCCCGAGCCGGCCGTCCTCGCCGCCGGGACCGCGGTGCTGGTCAACAGCTACGGCGAGCCCACCGTCAAGTGCTTCAACGGCAACCCGCTGACCGCCGGCGAGGCCACGGCCGACGCCGTCACCGTCGTCCCGACCACCCAGATCAGCACCCAGTACAGCTTCACCACGATCGACAACAGCCGTGTCGTGATCATCCCCGGTAAGCCGGACCCGAAGCCGCACCCCGGCCCGAACCCCACCACCACCCCGCAGCCCGACCCCGAGCTCGTCAAGAAGGCCCAGGAGGCCCAGGCCACCGCCGACACGGCCCGCGCCGAGGCCACCGCCGCCCGGGAGCGGGCCGATGGGTTCGCGGCCGCGGCCCGGCAGGCCCAGACCAACCTGAACAGCCTCCAGGCCGACCTCGACCGGGCCATCGCGGAGGGTGCGAACCCCCAGGTCATCGCCGACCTGACGAAGGCCCGCGACGCCGCGGCAGGCGAGCTCGAGACCAAGAACAACCAGGCCAAGTTCGCCGACGCGGCGGCCAAGAGCGCCGAGGGCACCGCCGAGCAGGCCGAGAAGAACGCGAAGGAGGCGAAGCAGAAGGCCGACGATTCCGCCAAGGCCCACGCGGAGGACGCGAAGACCAAGGACGAGGAGAAGCCCAAGGACGCGACGAAGACCGTGGTCGACCCCGCCACGACCGGCAAGGACGGCCAGGCCGCGGCGGGCCAGCAGGGGCAGAACAAGGTCGCCCCGAAGCCCGTCGTGACCGCCCCCCAGGTCTGCGCGAAGGTCGTCACCGACGCCACCGCGACCCCGACCTGCCCGCTCACCGGCTCCGCCGACCAGGCCACCGGCACCGCCCCGGTCACCTCCGGCACCACGAGCACCGGCGGCGAGAAGCCCTCGACCGGCACCTCGTCGAAGGGCACCGACACGACGTCCGGCGCGTCGAGCAGCAGCTCCTCCTCCGGCTCGAAGAGCGACGCGAAGGAGGGCTCCGACAACTGACCTGATCCTCGACGACGAACGCCCGGTCCCTCACCGAGGGCCCGGGCGTTCGTGCGTGCGCGGCCCATCCGAACACCGGGTCCTCACGACCCGGTTCTCGGGGGTGTTCCCGGCCGCCCGGTCACACCGCGTGGGCACCGGCCCCGCCGTCGACCGCCGCCGACGACGACGCCCACCGCCGCCGGTAGGCCAGCGGCGACACCCCGAGGGTCGCGCCGAGGTGCGCACGCAGCGACGACGCGCTGCCCAGGCCGGCGGCCGTCGCCACCCGGTCCACCGGCAGCGTCGTCGTCTCCAGCAGGTGCCGGGCGTGGGCGAGGCGCTGGGCGAGCAGCCACGCCGCCGGGGAGCGGCCGGTCTCCGCGCGGAACCGGCGGGTGAACGTGCGCACGCTCATCGTGCAGACCGCGGCCAGGTCGGCCACGGCGACCGGCTCGGCGAGGTGCTCGAGCGCCCAGGCCCGCGCGGTCGCGGTGCCGCCCGCGCGGTCGTCGGGAACCGGCGCGGCGATGAACTGGGCCTGCCCGCCGTCGCGCCACGGAGCGACGACCGAGTACCGCGCGACGGCGTTCGCGACGTCGCTGCCGTGGTCGCGGCGCAGCACGTGCAGGCACAGGTCGATGCCGGCCGCGAGGCCGGCGGAGGTGAGCAGGTCGCCCTCGTCGACGAAGAGGACGTCCTCGTCGAGCTCGACCGCCGGGAAGAGCCGGCGGAAGTCCGCGGCGCGGGCCCAGTGCGTCGTCGCGCGGCGCCCGTCGAGCCGCCCGGCGGCGGCCAACACGAACGCGCCCGTGCAGATCGACATCCACCGTGCGTGCTCCGGGACGAGCGCGAGCGCCTCGGCGACGGCCGGAGGCAGGACCCCGTCGCGGCGCACCGGGACGCAGCGGGTGCCGGGCACGATCACGGTGTCGGCTTCGGCGAGCGCCTCCGGGCCGTGGTCGAGCTGCAGGCGGTAGCCGCTGGTGACGCGCACGGTGGGCTCGACCCCGCAGACGCGGACGTCGTAGAGCGGTTCGCCGTCGCGGCGGGCCTCGCCGAGGATCTGCGAGGCCATCGGCAGGTCGAACCCGACGACCTCGTCGAGGGCGAGGACCGCCACGCGGTGCACGGGGTTCGTCATGGCCCGATCCTGGCACATGTCGTCGGTCCGGCCACTGGTCCGCGGTCGACGCGCTCACCATGCTGATCTCTCGTGTCCACGACCACGCCGCCCGCGCCCTCGCGCCTGACCCGCGCGAACACCTGGCCCTGGGCCGTCGCCGCCACCGCGTTCGTCGCCCTCATGTGCGCCGCGGGTTTCCGGTCGGCGCCCGGCGTGCTGATCGACCCGCTGCACATGGAGTTCGGCTGGTCGCACAGCGAGATCTCCTCCGCGGTGTCGGTCAACCTCGTGCTCTACGGCGTGATCTCGCCCTTCGCCGCAGCGCTGATGGAGCGCTTCGGGATGCGCCGCGTCGTGGCCGCCGGGCTGTTGCTCGTGGCGGCCGGCAGCGGGCTCACGGTGTTCGTGCAGACGACGTGGCAGCTGGTCCTGCTGTGGGGCGTGTGCATCGGGGTCGGCACCGGCGCGACCGCGCTCGCCTTCGTCGCGACGGTGACCGGACGCTGGTTCGTGCGCCACCGCGGCCTGGTCAGCGGCGTCCTGACGGCTGCGCAGTCCGCGGGCGGGCTCGTGTTCCTGCCGCTCATGGCGTGGCTCGCGAGCACCCACGGCTGGCGGCCGGCCTCGCTCGTCGTCACCGCGGGCGCGCTGCTCGTCGTGCCGCTGGTGGTGTTCCTGCTGCGCGACCGGCCCAGCGACGTCGGCATCGTCGCGCTCGGCGCCGAGCCGGTTCCCCCGCACGCGCCACCCGCCGTCGTCGTGCGACCCGCGGGCGGCGCCGTCCGCCAGGCGCTGGACGCGTTGCGCGACGCGTCCCGCACCGGGGTGTTCTGGCTGCTCGCGGGCAGCTTCGCGATCTGTGGAGCGACGACGGTCGGGCTCGTCAACACCCACTTCGTGCCCGCCGCGCACGACCACGGGATGCCGGCGACGACGGCGGCCGGACTGCTCGCCGTCGTCGGGATCTTCGACGTGGCCGGGACGATCGCGTCCGGGTGGTTCACCGACCGCGTCGACCCGCGCTACCTGCTCCTCGCGTACTACCTGTTCCGCGGGCTGTCGCTCGCGATCCTCCCGCTGCTGCTCGGGCCGGCCGCGACGCCGCCGATCTGGGCGTTCATCGTGTTCTACGGCCTCGACTGGGTCGCGACGGTGCCGCCGACGGTCGCCCTGGCCCGCGAGCACTTCGGGGACCGCGCGCCCATCGTCTTCGGGTGGATCTTCGCCTCGCACCAGGTGGGCTCGGCGATCGCGGCGTTCGGGGCGGGCCTGCTGCGCGACACCACCGGCTCCTACACCTCGGCGTGGCTCACCGCGGGCGGGCTGTGCGCGGGGGCGGCGGTGCTGTCCTTGCTGGTGCCGAGGTGGGCTCCGCGCACCTGACCGCTTGACCTCCACAATGGTTCAGGTTCCACGCTGTCGGGCATGACATCGGAACCCGTACCGACCGCCCTGGTCACCGGCGCCTCCCGGGGGCTGGGCCGGGCACTGACCGACCAGCTCGTGCGTGACGGCTGGCAGGTCGTCGTCGACGCCCGCCACGCGCCCGCGCTGACCTTCGACTCCCCCGCCGTCACCGTCGTCCCCGGGGACGTCGCCGACGCCGGGCACCGTCACCGGCTCGCGCAGGTCGTCGCGGGGCTCGGCGGCCTCGACCTGCTCGTCAACAACGCGAGCCTGCTCGGGCCCAGCCCGCAGCCGCGGCTGGTCGACTACCCGCTCGACGTCCTCACCGCGGT
>NZ_JBVPVA010000375.1:0-2494 GCF_055612215.1 Actinomycetospora sp.
AGCGCGACCGCAGCCTCGTCCGCGCTGGGCGCGCCGCTCACGTCCCACCACAGTCCCGACGTCGGGGTGTTGATCATCCCCGGACACACCGCGGCCAGCAGGATCCCGCGACGGAGATCCTCCTCCCGCCGTGACGCGGCCAGGGCCCGCACCGCGGCGACCTGCCCGATCTTCGAGGGGATGTTGACGAACCCGGGCCAGTCCCCGGCCCGTGCGCTGCCGTCGGCGACGGCGTCGCGCCAGGCCGCCACCGCGTCGTCGACCTGGTCGAGCGTCCTCGGCCGGTCGAAGCGGTCGTGCAGGACGGGTGCGAGGTGGTGCAGCGTCCCCAGCGAGCTCGCGACCACGAGGAGCCGTCCGCCGTCGGGCAGGCGCGGCGCGAAGGCCCGCAGCAGCCGCGTCGTGCCGAAGTTGTTGACCTCGGTGTACTCGCCGACGACCGCGCGGGGGTCGTCGTCGGGACCGACGCGCATCACGGCGTTCCCGATCACGACGTCGACCGGCCCGAGCCGGGCCGCGAGGGCCTCCGCCGCTCCGGGCTCCGCCACGTCGAGGACCTCGCCGCGCACCCGTGCCCGTCCGGGCGGGAGGGAGGCCGCGGCGCGCTCGACCCGCCCGGGGTCGCGGCCGCTCAGGACGACGACGTCGTCGGGCTCCATGCGCTGCGCGAGGCCGGCGACGAGCGCCAGCCCGAGTCCCTGGGTGGCCCCGGTGACGAGGGCGGTCCTGCTCACGAGCGCCACGCTAGGAGCGACGCGGCCATGCGACCAGCGCAGGTCGTGCACACCTGGTATGCACGACCGTCATGGCTCTCGAGTCCGCCTCGCTCACCGCGCTGCGGGTGTTCCGCGAAGTGGTCGACCGGGGCACGCTGACCGCGGCGGCCACGGCGCTCGGCTACACCCAGTCGGCGGTCTCGCGGCAGGTCGCCGGGCTCGAGCGCGCCGTCGGGACCCCGCTGCTCGACCGGCACCGCACCGGTGTCCGGCCGACGGCCGCGGGTCGGCTGGTGGCCCGGCGCGCGGCCGCGGTCGTCGACCATCTCGACGCGGGCGCCCGGGAGCTCGCCGGGCTCCCGGACGAGCACGCGACGGTCCGCCTCGGCTGGTTCGCCACCGCCGGGGCGGTGCTGGTGCCCCGGGCGCTCTCCGCACTGGCGCGGTCGGCGCCGGGGCTCGTCGTCGTCTCCCGCGAGGGCTACACGGGGGCGCTGGTCCGGGCGCTGCGCTCGGGGACCCTCGACCTCGCCGTCCTGGCCCAGCTCCCGCCCTACCGCCCGGTCGACGCCGAGTCCCCGCCGTTGACCACGACGGTGCTCTCGGAGGGGACGCTGCGGGTCGGGCTGCCCGCCGACGACCCGCTCGCCCGCCTCGACGCCGTCGACGTCGACGACCTGCGGGACCGGGCCTGGATCGCCGGGCCGGAGGGCAGCGGCGCGATGGGCGTGTGGCCGGGCCTCGACGGGCGCCCGCACGTGGCCCACACGGCCCGCGACTGGCTCGCCAAGCTCGCGCTCGTCGCCGGCGGGCACGGGATCACGACGGTGCCCGCGAGCCTCGTCGGGACCCTGCCGGCCGGGGTCGTCGCGATCCCGGTGCGCGGCGGCCCGGTCGAGGACCGCCGGGTGCTGCTCGCCCGCGTGCCCGGCCCGGAGAGCCCCGCCGTCGCGCGGGTCGCCGCCGCGCTCCGCGAGGCGGCGGCGACCCCCTGACCCCGTCGACGCTCAGGGCGTGATGACGACCTTCAGCGCGAGGTTCGCGGCCGCGTTGCCGAAGACGTCGTAGGCCTCGTCGAACTGGTCGAAGGTGAAGGTGTGCGTCCCCATCTTCTCGGCCGGGATGCGCCCGCCCGCGACCATCTTGAGCAGGGTCGGGATCGACACCGTGTCGACCAGGCCCATCGTCAGGGTCACGTTCGCGATCCACATGTCCTGCATGGGGAGCTCGACCGGTGTGCCGTGGACGCCGACGTTCGCGATCGTCCCGCCGGGGCGCACGAGCGAGGCGGCCGTCAGGAGCGTCTCCGGGTAGCCGACCGCCTCGATCGCCACGTCCACCCCGAGGCCGTCGGTCAGCGCGACGACGTCGGAGACGGTGCCCGGTCCGACCTCGATCGCGTCCGTCGCGCCGAACTCGATCGCGCGCTCCAGGCGGAACTTGTTCGAGTCGATCGCGATGACCTTCGAGGCGCCCCACAGCCCCGTCGTGAGCACCGCCGAGAGCCCGACCGCACCCGCGCCGACCACGGCGACGGTGTTGCCGGGACGTACCCCGCCAGCGAGGACGCCGACCTCGTAGCCGGTGGGCAGCGAGTCGGCGAGGAAGATCGCCTGCTCGTTGGTGACCGAGTCCGGGACGGCGTAGAGCGACGTGTCCGCGTAGGGCACCCGGACGTACTCGGCCTGGGTGCCGTCGATGAGGTGGCCGAAGATCCAGCCGATGCCGCCGACGGTCTGGCAGTGCGAGGGCATCCCGCGCTGGCAGTACTCGCAGCG
>NZ_JBVPVA010000400.1:0-1182 GCF_055612215.1 Actinomycetospora sp.
GGCGGCGCGCGAGGCCGGCGGCATCACCCAGCACATCGGCGCCTACCAGATCGTCACCGAGCTCGAGGGCAACGAGCGGCCGGTCACCTTCATCGACACCCCGGGTCACGAGTCGTTCACCGCGATGCGTGCCCGCGGCGCCAAGGTGACCGACATCGTCGTCCTGGTCGTCGCGGCCGACGACGGCGTCATGCCGCAGACGGTCGAGGCGCTGAACCACGCCCAGGCGGCCGAGGTGCCGATCGTGGTCGCGGTGAACAAGATCGACAAGGAGGGGGCCAACCCCGCCAAGATCCGTCAGCAGCTGACCGAGTACGGGCTCGTGGCCGAGGAGTACGGCGGCGACACCATGTTCGTCGACATCTCCGCCCGCGAGAACATCAACATCGACTCGCTGCTCGAGGCCATCCTGCTCACCGCGGACGCCTCCCTGGACCTGCGGGCCAACCCCGACATGGAGGCCCAGGGCGTCGCGATCGAGGCTCACCTCGACCGCGGCCGCGGCCCCGTGGCGACGGTCCTGGTCCAGCGCGGCACGCTGCGCGTCGGGGACTCGGTGGTCGCCGGCGACGCGTCGGGCCGTGTCCGACGGATGCTCGACGAGTTCGGCGAGGACGTGAAGGAGGCCCTGCCCTCCCGGCCGGTCCAGGTCATCGGGTTCACCTCGGTGCCCGGCGCCGGTGACACGTTCCTCGTCGTCGACGAGGACCGCGTGGCCCGCCAGATCGCCGACCGGCGCCGCGCCCGTGAGCGCAACGCCGAACTCGCCAGCCGCCGCAAGCGCATCTCGCTCGAGGACCTCGACGCCGCGCTGAAGGAGACCAACGAGCTCAACCTGATCATCAAGGGTGACAACTCGGGAACCGTCGAGGCCCTCGAGGACGCACTCACGAAGATCGACGTCGGCGAGGAGGTGCAGCTGCGTGTGCTGCACCGGGGCGTCGGGGCGATCACCGAGGGCGACATCAACCTCGCGATCGCGTCCAACGTCATCGTCATGGGCTTCAACGTCCGCGCGGAGGGCAAGGCCACCGAGCTGGCCAACCGCGAGGGCATCGACATCCGCTACTACTCGGTCATCTACGCGGCGATCGACGAGATCGAGCAGGCCCTCAAGGGCATGCTCAAGCCGATCTACGAGGAGGTCGAGCTCGGCACCGCGGAGGTGCGCGAGGTCTTCCG
>NZ_JBVPVA010000408.1:0-1957 GCF_055612215.1 Actinomycetospora sp.
CCGGGGGCCGACCCGACCCGGATGAGGTGCACCAGATGGCCCTGATGCGTCGCGTGGCCGTTCTCGGAGCCGCCGTGGCCGCCGCCCGCCAGTACGCCCGTCAGAACCCGGACAAGGTCAACCGCTACGCGGACCAGACCGCGTCCTTCATCGACAGCCGCACCAACGGGCGCTTCCGCCGCCAGCTCGACACCGCCCTGCGCCAGGTGCGCAAGGAGACCAGCGTCCCCGGACGCGGCGCGTTCGGGCCGAGCCAGGCCGGCCAGTACGGCCCGCAGCAGTACCGCACCGGCGGCGTGGGCGGCACGTCCGGCGCCACCGGCACGTCCGGCGCCACCGGCACCGACGGCGACCTCGGCGCGCGCCGCTACCCGAGCGAGCGCACCGACCGGTAGAAGCCAGGTCCCGCCCGACCGAGATCACGAGCACTCCACGCATGCCGGCGAGCCCGCCTGCATGCGCGGAGTGCCCCGCGCCGAGGGGTCGCGACCTCAGCGCATCAACTGCTCGAAGAAGCCGCCGATGCGGTGCTCGCGGTCCACGAGGTGGACCTCGAGGATCCAGTGGCAGCGCCGCCCGGACGCGTCGAGCGCCCGGTGCATCGGGGTGTCGTTGCCCGCGGTGATGTAGCTGTGGAGGCGCTCGGCGTCGATGAGCTCGTGCGGGAACTCGCCGACGAGGTGGCCGCTGTGCGGGCCGCCGAACTCCCAACCGGCCCGCGCGGCGAGCTCCCGCATCTGTGCGTAGAGCTGTTCGCCGGTGATGTCGGGTCGCGCGTCGAAGAACGCGCGCCCGGCCTCCCAGACGCGGGGCAGGTCGGCGGCGAGGCGGTGCTTGCGCGGGTCGTCGCCGAGCACGAAGGTCCGCCCGACGTCGGCCTCCCAGGCCTCGAACACCGGCCCGAGGTCGACGAAGACGATGTCGTCCTCGGCGATCGCGCGGTCGGGCGGGTTCTCCGCGTAGGGAGCCAGCGTGTTCTCCCCGGAGCGCACCACGCGCTTGTGCCAGTGGCGTGAGGTCCCGAACATCTCCGCCCCGAGGTCGCGCACCGCACGGCTGACCTCGGACTCGGGCCGGCCGGGGGCGATCAGCCCGCGACGGCCGATCTCGGCGAACAGCTCCGCGGCGTGCGCCTCGGCCTCGAGGAGGCAGCGGGTGCGCTCGTCCTCGTCCAACGTCCCGGTGGCGTCCACGGCACCGATCCTCGCCCGCGCGAGGCCCGGGACGGAAGGCCGGCGGCGGATCCGACGACGCCGCCGAGGGCGCGCTAGCGTCGCCGACCGTGCAGCCCGCCGACATCGGACGCCTCGTCACCCCGGGCGACCCGCGGGTCTCCCCCGACGGCACCCGCGTCGCGGTCGTCGTCACCCGCGTCGATCTCGAGGCCGACCGCTACCGCAGCGCGATCTGGCTCGCGGCCGCCGACGCGTCGTCGCCCGCCCGGCCGCTCACCGCGGGCGAGGACTCCGACGCGAACCCGGCGTGGTCCCCCGACGGCACCCGGCTCGCCTTCACCCGCTCCGCCGCGGGCCGGCACCGGCTGCTCGTCATGCCGATCGACGGGCCCGGCGAGCCGGTGGTCCTCGCCGACCGCGCCGAACCGCTCGGCGGGCTCGCCTGGTCCCCGGACGGCAGCCGGCTGGCGTTCGTCTCCCGCGAGCCGCGGCCCGGTGCCGAGCCGATCACCGTGGAGGGCGGTGAGGGCGTTTCGAAGCCCCCGCGTCGCATCGACCGGCTGGTCCCGAAGCTCGACGGCGAGGGCTGGATCGTCGACCGCCCGCGCGCGCTGTTCGTCGTCGGGACCGACACCCCCGCACCGCCCTCCACGGTGATCGGCTCGGCACCGGGCCGCGGCTCGCGGGAGACGAACGCCAGCCGGCTGCCGTCCGGGGACCAGGCGAGCCCGCCGCGCGGTTCGGCGCGGGCGGGGCGGACCACCGGCTCGCCGGGCCCGGCG
>NZ_JBVPVA010000425.1:0-1583 GCF_055612215.1 Actinomycetospora sp.
GGGAAGACCGGCTTCGCGTCGAGGAAGGCGACCGTCTCGTCATCGCTGTGCACGACGTGGGCGGGGGACGTCCCGGCGACGATGCCGCAGAACGCGCAGGGCTTCATGGGACGAAGTCCACCACCGCGTGCGTTGACCAACGCATGGACTCCCCGACGATGCTCGTGATCGGCCACGAGGTGACGCCCGAGACGGTGCTCGTGCAGGCCGGGACCCTCGGGTCCTGGGCGGCGGAGCGCGGGGTGGCGATCGTGCCCGGTGTCGCCGGCGCGGACCTGCCCGACCCGGCCGGGTTCGACGCGATCGCCGTGCTCGGCTCCGCCGAGGGCGCCTGGGACGACGCCGTGCCGTGGCTCGCCGACGAGATCGCCTACCTGCAGCGGGCGATCGCTTCCGGCGTCCCGATCCTCGGGATCTGCTTCGGCGGGCAGCTGCTCGCCCGCGTGCTGGGCGGCGCCGCGCACCGCGCGGACGGCCACCACGAGAACGGCTGGCGCACGATCACCTCCCACGTGCCCGAGGTGATCGCCGAGGGCCCGTGGATGGAGTTCCACTTCGACTCCTTCACCGCCCCGCCCGACTCCGAGGTCCTCGCCGTCTCCGAGCGCTGCGACCAGGCCTTCCGACTGGACCGTCACCTCGGCGTGCAGTTCCACCCCGAGATCACCCCCGCCGAGTTCGAGACGTGGGTGGCGCGCTGGACCGGGACGTCGATCGAGGACCGGTTCGACGAGCTCGGCATCACCACCGAGGGCCTGCGCGCCGAGACCGCGGAACGTCAGGAGGCCTCCCGTGTCGCGTCGTGGCGGCTCTTCGACGACTTCGGGCGCCGGATCGGGCTCCTGCGCGAGGAAGCCGGGGCGACGGCGTGACGGACCTGAAGGTCCGACTCGGGATCGGCGCCGGCCTCACCCTCGGGGACCCCGCCGAGGACACCCGGACGCTCGTCGACGGGTGCGAGCGGCGCGGCATCGACTCCGTG
This sequence comes from Actinomycetospora sp., assembly GCF_055612215.1. Lineage (NCBI taxonomy): Bacteria > Bacillati > Actinomycetota > Actinomycetes > Pseudonocardiales > Pseudonocardiaceae > Actinomycetospora > Actinomycetospora sp. The sequence goes on from NZ_JBVPVA010000425.1 coordinate 983, forward strand.
TGGTTCCCCGACCGCATCGCCACCGAGGCGATCGAGCCGCTCACCGCGCTGGCCTGGGCCGCGGGCCGCACCGAGCACCTCAAGCTGGGCACCGGCGTCGTCGTGCTCCCCGGACGCAACCCGGCCGTCGTCGCGCACCAGCTCGCGTCGCTGGCCGCCCTCGCGCCCCGACGCATCCTGCCGGTGTTCGGGCTGCAGCCGGCGACGCCGGCAGAGCGCACCGCCTACCCCGTGCCCGGGCCCCGCGCGGCGGTGTTCGAGGAGGCGCTCGTGGTCGTCCGGCGGTTGCTGACCGAGGAGGTCGTCACCCACCACGGCCGGTTCTTCACCCTCGACGGGGCCTCGGTGGCCCCGCGCCCGGCCAAGCCCCTGGACCTGTGGCTCGGTGGCCTCGTGCCCGCCGCTCTGCGCCGGGTCGGGCGCCTGGCCGACGGCTGGCTCGCCTCGTTCGTGACCCCGGCCGAGGCGGCCGCGGCGCGCACGGTGATCGCCGAGGCGGCCGACGACGCGGGCCGGGCGGTGGAGGACGACCACTACGGGACGAACCTGCTGGTCGTGCCCCCGGGGGCGAGCGCGGACGACGTCGAGCGGGCGTTCGCGA
>NZ_JBVPVA010000511.1:0-2946 GCF_055612215.1 Actinomycetospora sp.
AGCTCCTCCAGCGCCTCGACGCGGCCGTGCAGGGCGCGCAGCGCGGCCGCGAGGTGGGTGAGGCCGCGGTCGGCAGCGCCGGGCCCCGTCGGGCGCTCGTCCACCGGGACGACGCCGAGCCGCACCCGGTCGGCGGCCCACGTCGCGGTGCGTCGGGCGCGGGCGAGCTCCTCGCCGCCGTCGGGCAGGGCCTCGAGCCGGGCGCCGACCGCGCGGGCGGCGGCCGCGGTCCGGGCGGCGAACGGGCGCGGGGACGCCGGCGGCCAGAGGAACCGATCGGCCAGGGCGAGCAGTCCTGTTCCGATCACCAGCCCGGCGAGGCGCTCCGGCAGTTGCGCGGGTGTGAAGGGCGGGAACGACGGGAGGATGTAGAGCAGGTGCAGGCCCACGACGACGCCGGCGGCGCGCGGGCCGCCCAGCGCGAGCAGGGCCACCGCCACCCCGGCCACGAGCACCCCGGCCGTCGCCGCCCACGTGTTCACCGCCAGCAGCGATCCGAGGGTGACCAGGACGAGCCCGGCGAGGCAGCAGGCCAGGATCGTGCGGGTGCGCTGGGCCGGGGTGCCGCGGATCTCGGAGAACACCCCGAAGCCGAGGACGCCGAAGACCGCGTACACCGCCATCGTCGGGGAGTCCAGCCCGTAGCGGCACGCGAGGAAGCCGACGGACGCGGCGATCGCGATCCGCGGCGCGCGCCGGGTCGCGTCCAGCCCGGGGTCACGGCGCAGCAGCCACCGCAGCAGTCGCCGCATCGGGTCATCGTGCTCCCGGCGCCCGCCCGCTCCAAGCCCCCCGCGCACGGCTCAGCCAGTGCGGGGCGGGTGGTGGCCCAGACCTCGCGCGACGGCGAGCGCGGTCGAGCGCACGACCGGGGTGTAGGCCTGCGGGCGCGCGGCCCCCGCCGGGACGACGACCGACACCGCCGCGAGGGTCTGCCCGAGGCCGTCGCGGACCGGCGCGGCGACCGAGGAGACCGGTGCGGGCGAGGCCCGGTCGAACACCGCGACCTGGCTCCGGCGCACGTCGGGGAGCCGGCGGCGCAGCCGCCCGGCGGCCGCCGCGTCGAGCCCGCCCAGGACGCGCCGGCGCACCGCCTCCGGCGCCCCCGCGAGCAGGACGAGCCCGACCCCGGTGTCGTGCAGCGGCATCCGGCCGCCCACCCGGTAGTCGATCTCCACGGCGCCCCGGGCGGAGAGCCGCTCGACGAGCAGCGCCTCGTCGCCCTCGCGCACCGCGAGCAGGACGTGCTGGCCGGACACCTCGTGGAGGTCCTCGAGGTAGGGCAGCGCCACCTCGCGCAGGCCGTGGCTGCGCGGGGCGAGCGAGGCGATCTCGAAGAGCCGCAGCCCGACGACGTAGCGCGCGTCGTCGTCCTTCTCCAGCGCCCCCCAGGCCAGCAGGTGGCCCGCCAGCCGGAACGCGGTGGACATCGGGATCGCGGCCCGGCGGCTCAGGTCGGCCAGGCTCAACGCGCGGTGGTCGGCGTCGAACGCGGTGAGCAGCGCGAGCGCCCGCACGACGACGGGATCGCCCTCGGCGGGCCGCTTGCCCCGACGCCGCGGCGCGTCCACGTCCCGACCTTATGCCGGTCAATGGAAGGTCGGGGCCGCGGGCGGGGTCCGGGCCACACCATGGTCGACGCCGGACCACCGCCGATCCGACCCCCGGAGGGACACCATGACCGCAGAGTTCGTCCGCGCCGCCGCGGACAGGGACCCCGCCCTGCCGGGCAGGCCGGTCCCCTACGTGCTGGCGGCCGGCGAGGGCGAGCGGGCCCACCTGTTCGACCAGCTCTTCACCGTGCTGCTCTCCGGCGACGAGACCGAGGGTCAGTTCGGCGTCTTCACCATGGAGGCCCCGCGCGGACAGGCCATCCCGGTGCACTCCCACCCGGACGTCCACGAGATCTTCTACGTGCTCGACGGCCTGGTCCGCGTCGCGATCGAGGACCCCGACGGCGGGCGGGTGGACGAGGTCCTCACGACGGGCGACTTCGGGTACGTGCCGGCCGGCCACCGCCACACGTTCCGCGTCGAGTCCCACCGGGCCCGCACCCTCGGGGTCAGCACCGGCGGCTTCGAGCGGTTCTTCGCCGCCGCCGGCGAGCGCACCGCGTCGCGCATGCCGCCGGCCGCGCCGGTCGTGCCTTCCCCCGAGCAGCTCGGTGACGCCGCCCGCCGCTACCGCAACGAGTTCCACTTCGATGTCCACCTCATCGACTGACACACCACCGCCACCGCCCCCGCCACCGGCGCCCGCGCCGCTCCCGGCCCCGGGCCGCGGGCAGGGCCTGGCGACCTGGCGGGCCGTCGAGTACGCCGTCGTGCCCGGCTTCCGGCCCCTGCTGCTCGACGTCGTCCGGCCCGACTCCGCCGCCCCGCTCCCCCTCGTGGTGTTCCTGCACGGCGGCGGGTGGCGGGCGGGGAGCCGCGCGGCGATGGGACCGATGTTCGCGGACTGGTCGCCGTCGCCGTTCGCCCAGCTGGCCGCGGCCGGGTTCGCGGTCGCCTCGCTGGACTACCGGCTGACCGGGGAGGCCACGTTCCCGGCGCCCCTCGACGACGTCCGAGCCGGCCTGGCGTGGCTGGACGCGCACGCCGACGAGCTCGGCCTGGCCGACCGGCGCGCGTTGTGGGGCGAGTCGGCCGGCGGGCACCTCGCCGCCCTCGCCGCGCTGACCGGCGAGGGCGTGGACGCCGTCGTCGACTGGTACGGGCCGGCGGACCTCACGGCGCTCGCGCGGGACGCCGCCGCGACCGGGATCTCGATCACCGACCCGGGTGCGGCGGACTCCCGCGAGGCGCTGCTGCTCGGCGGCGCCGTCGCCGACCGACCCGACGCCGCGCGCGCCGCCAGTCCCGTCGCGCACGTCCGCGCCGGAGCCCCGCCGTTCCTGCTGCGGCACGGGACCCGCGACCGCTTCGTCCCCGCCCGCCAGTCGCAGCG
>NZ_JBVPVA010000693.1:0-9762 GCF_055612215.1 Actinomycetospora sp.
ATCGCCACCGCGTTCGCCGACCTCGGCTTCGACGTCGACGTGGGCCCGCTGTTCCAGACCCCCGAGGAGGTCGCGCGGCAGGCCGTCGAGTCCGACGTGCACGTCGTCGGGGTGTCGTCGCTGGCCGCCGGGCACCTCACGCTGGTGCCCGCGCTGCGCGACGCGCTGGCCGAGCTGGGTGCCTCGGAGATCTTGATCGTGGCCGGCGGCGTCATCCCGCCGGGGGACCACGAGGAGCTCCTCTCGAAGGGCGCCTCGGCCATCTTCGGGCCGGGCACGGTCATCGCCGAGGCCGCCACCCAGCTCCTGGAGGCGCTCTCGGAGAAGCTGGGCCACGGACCGTCCTGACGCGGTCACGAGAGCAGGGCCCGGATGTCGTCGGCGTCGAGCGTGGCCGCGAAGGCCGCGCCGTCGTCCATGACCCCCGCGGTGAGCGCCGCCTTGCGCTGCGCGAGCGCCCGGACCTTCTCCTCGATCGTCTGGGCCGCGATCAGCCGGTAGACCATCACCGTGCGGTCCTGCCCGATGCGGTGGGTCCGGTCGATCGCCTGCGCCTCGGTGGCCGGGTTCCACCACGGGTCGAGCAGGAAGCAGTAGTCGGCCTCGGTGAGGTTCAGCCCGAACCCACCGGCCTTCAGGCTGATCAGGAACACCGGCGCGGCGCCGTCCTTGAACCCGGCGATCGCGCCCTGGCGGTCCCGCGTGGTGCCGTCGAGGTAGGCGTGGGCGATCCCGGCGGCGTCGAGGGCGGTCCGGACGTGGGCGAGGAAGCCGGTGAACTGGCTGAACACCAGGGCGCGGTGCCCCGCTCCGGCGACGTCTCGGATCTGCTCGACCAGCAGGTCGATCTTCGCCGACCCGGCCGTCTCGTCCTCCCCGACCAGCGCGGGATGGAGGCTCAGCTGTCGGAGCCGGGTGATCGAGGCCAGGATCGAGATCCGGTTGGCGTCGACGTCGCCGAGCAGCTGCAGGATCTTCTGGCGTTCGCGCTGGAGCACCCGCTGGTAGATGCGCTGATGGGCCGGGGTGAGCTCGACGGGGAGCACCTGCTCCTGCTTCGGCGGGAGCTCCGGGGCGACCTGCTCCTTCGTGCGTCGGAGCACCAGCGGGCGGATCCGGCGACGGAGGCGGGCGAGGACCTCGTCGTCGCCCTTCTCGATCGGCTTCGCGACGGTCTGCCGGAAGGCCTCGGGGTTCGGGAAGAGCCCGGGGGCGGTGATCGAGAGCAGGGACCACAGCTCCATCAGGTCGTTCTCCATCGGCGTCCCCGTGATCGCCAGCGTGAACGGGGCGGCGAGGCGCCGGGCGCAGGAGTAGGCCTTCGAGCGCCGGTTCTTGAGGAACTGGGCCTCGTCGAACAGGGCCGCCGACCAGCCGATCCGCTCGTGGGCCTCGGCGTCGAGCCGGAAGAGCGTGTACGAGGTGACCACGACGTCGGCCCCGGCGACCACGTCCTCGAGCTCCTGCCCGCGCCGCCGCAGCGTGTCGGTCAGCGCCACCACGCGGAGCTCCGGGGTGAACCGCGCGGCCTCCGCCGTCCAGTTCGCCACCACGCTGGTGGGCGCGACGATCAGCACGGGGCCGCCGTCGGGCTCGGTCTCGCGGGCGTGCGCGATCAGGGCGAGCGCCTGCAGGGTCTTGCCGAGCCCCATGTCGTCGGCGAGCACCCCGCCGAGGCGGTGCCGCCACAGGAACGCGAGCCACTCGAAGCCCGCCTGCTGGTAGGGACGCAGGTCGGCCCGGAGCGAGGCGGGGACCGGGGCGGGCTCGGGCGCGCCGGCGGCACCGTCCCCCGTCGCTCCGCCCGCCCGGCCGAGCAGCCCGTCGACCCGCTCCCGCCACGCCTCGGCCTGGTGCGTGACGACCCCGAGCGCGGCGAGCTCCTCCCACCAGGTCGCCTGGTACGGGCTGACGCGGAGCTGCCCGTCGACCGGACGGTCCTGCATCGCCCGGGCCTCGTCGATCAGCGTTCGGAGCGCGACGAACTCGGGCTTCTCCAGCGAGAAGAACGCGCCGTCGGGGAGCAGGAGATGGCTGTGTCCGCGGGCGAGGGCGGTGAACACGTCGGTGAACGGGACCGCGCGGCCCTCGGCGACGACGGTGACGCCGAGGTCGAACCAGTCGTTGCCGGTCGCGGACTCCGTGGTCGACACCTCGATCGCGACGTCGTCACCGACCTCGCGGTAGTCGGTGACCGTCCCGGAGCGCTCGACCCGGATGCCGTCGGCGTCGGCGAGCACCGGGAGCGCCTCGGTGACGAACGCGGCCGTGTGCAGTCCGATGAACCGGTGCGAGCCGTGGTGCTCCGTCGGGTGGACGCGGAACTGCTCCCAGTCGACCGGGAGGCCGTCCAGGACGTCCAGGACCGCCTCCTCGGCCTCGTCGTCCCGGAACTGCTCGTCGGCCGTGACGCGGCCGTCCACCGCGACGCGGGTGTCGACCCCGTCGATGTCGTAGGACCACTCCCAGCTCAGGGAGAGCGCGTGCTCGCCGCTGAACGCGGCCCGGAGCACCAGCACCGGCGGGCCGATCCGCGGTGGCGTGAACGAGCCGTCGGACGAGGTGACCCCCCGCAGCTCCACCAGCCGCGGGGCGAAGCGGGCCCGGAAGCGGTCGACCGCGTCGGCGGGGACGGCGATGTCGGCGTGGTCGAGCGCGGCCTGCCAGACCGGCCGGGCGACGGGCGGATCGAGGTGGGTCAGCGTGAGGCGGCACGAGGCGGGGGCCCGGTTCTCCGCGGCGGACACCGTCGCGACACCGTGGGCGGTGTCCCCGCCGAGGAAGGCGACCGGCACGGCGTCGTGGTCCGGGGCGTCGGCCCCGCGGAACCGCAGGACCGGGCGGATCGCGAGCGAGCCGGAGTCGGTGCCGGCGGTGACGTCGAGCGAGAGCGCGCCGTGGTCGTGGCGGGGGAGCGGACCGAGCCGGTGACGGGCGGGCAGCAGGTGCAGGCCGGCGTCGGCCGCCGCGTCGAGCAACGACCAGAGGCGTGGGCTCGAGATCTCGGCGAGGTCGATCTGTTTCTCGTCGGCCCCGTATCCGAAGTACCGGTAGGGCGAGAACCCGGAGCCCGACCGTGCGGCCTGGTGGAGGAGGTAGAGCTCGCGAACCAGGGCCAGGTGGTCAGGACGGTGCTGCGTCGCCGCGGTGGGCTGCAGCATCCGGTTCCACAGCAGCCCGCCGTACACCCAGCCGTTGCTCCCGGGCCGCACCAGGCGCGCCATCAGCCCGCCGGCGCCGTCGGGGGTCAGCTCGATCGCGAGGGCGGCGCCCGGTGGTCGGGGGGCCCTGTCCGGCGGCTTCCCGAGCAGCGCCTCGAGCGTGGTCTCCCAGGGCGGCGGCGCGGGAGCCGTGCCCACCGGCTCCGTGGGCAGCGCGCTCAGCGCGGCCGCCGCGACGTGCTTGCACAGCACCCCGACCGGGCACGAGCACTCACCGTCGGCCAGCACGAGACCGCCGTGCCCGTCGGCGTCGAAGTGCACGACGGTCGAGTAGACGTGGCCCTCCCCGCCCCGGACCACGGCCCGCAACTGCCGGACGCCCTCGCGCCACTCCGAGAACAGCACGGCACCGTCGCGGGCGTAGCGCCGTCCCCGCTCCGTGGTCGTCGGGCCCAGCGCCCCCGCCACGTCCTCGGCGCGGATGCCCTCGACCGTCACGCGTCCCGTCATGTCGATCCCCCTTCTCACCTGCGATGGAGCGAAGCTAGCGAGGGGGTCCGACAGTCTTCCCCGACGCGGACGGGGCACGCCGGTGAGGACCGCCCTACACTTCGCCACGACGTGCTAGAGCTGTGGGGTGTCGGTCGTGACCCTCGCGCAGCTGCACGCGGGAGTGCTCGCGGCGCCGGACTCCGGGTCGAGGGCCCGGCGGACGGCCACGCTGGACCGGTGCGCGCTCGTCGAGGTCCTCGACGGCACCGCGGTCGTCGCGACGGAGTGGGCCCGGCTGCGGGTGCACCTCGCGGAACGGGGCGGCCGGGTGGACGTGGACGACCCGTGGATCGCGGCGAGCGCGGTCGCGCACCGGCTGCCGGTCGTCACCCGGGACGACGACCTCGACCCCCTCGAGGGGCGCGCGGCCTCGTCGTCGTGAAGGTCTGTCGTCGTGAAGGTCTGAGGAGGCCGACGTGAGCACCATCGACCTCGAGCCCTACGTCGAGGGCGTCCGCACCGGCTCCCGGCTGTGGATCGGCCGGGCGATCACGCTCGTCGAGTCGACTCGGGCCGACCACCGCGACGCCGCGCAGGAACTGCTCGTCGAGCTGCTCCCGGACGCCGGGGGCGCGCGCCGCATCGGGATCTCCGGGGTGCCCGGCGTCGGGAAGTCGACGTTCATCGGGGCGCTGGGCTCGCAGCTGACGGCGGCGGGCAGCAAGGTCGCCGTGCTCGCCGTCGACCCGTCCTCGACGCGCAGCGGCGGCTCGATCCTCGGTGACAAGACCCGCATGGACGCCCTGGCCACCGACGACAACGCGTTCATCCGCCCGTCCCCGACGGCGGGCACGCTCGGCGGGGTCGCGAAGGCGACGCGCGAGACGATGGTCGTGATGGAGGCCGCGGGCTACGACGTGGTCATCGTCGAGACCGTCGGGGTCGGCCAGTCCGAGACCGCGGTCGCCGAGATGGTCGACTCCTTCCTCTTCCTGACGCTCGCCCGTACCGGCGACTCGCTGCAGGGGATCAAGCGCGGCATCCTCGAGATCGCCGACGTCATCGCGGTGAACAAGGCCGACGGCCCCCACGCCCGGGACGCGAAGCGCGCGGCGCGGGAGCTGGAGTCGGCCCTGACGATGCTCCGCGGGGAGCGCGACCCGTGGCAGGTGCCGGTGCTGACCTGCTCGGCGCAGGAGCGGACGGGTCTCGACGACGTCTGGTCGGCGCTGGTCCGCCACCAGGAGTTCCTGGAGTCCCGCGACGAGTTCGCCGCCAAGCGCGCCCGCCAGCAGGTGGATTGGACCTGGCAGATGGTCCGCGAGCGGCTGCTCGCCCGGCTGCGCGACCACCCGCAGGTCAAGGAGATCCGCGACGGGACCGAGCGCGAGGTCCTCGACGGCGAGCTCACCCCGGCCCTGGCGGCGGACCGCATCCTGGAGGCGTTCCGGAGCTGATCAGAAGATGCCGAAGATCCGGGTCCGGTTGGGCTTCGGGAAGTTCTTCGCGGCGGGCGCGAACTTGCCGTTGATCCGCGGGGTGCGGGGCTCGCCGATGCCCAGCAGCGCCGCACCGAACCGCTGCTTGGTGCCCCGCCCGCGGCAACGCCAGCACGGCCGGAAGGCGTAGCTGAAGACGGCGCCGGTCTCCCGCTGCGCCCCGCGGCGCACGCACGCCTCACAGCGCGTGTACGGGTGCAGGAGCAGCGACAGGACGTACAGCCCCACCATCGCCAGGCCGAAGAACACCAGGAACTCGTGCATGATCATCCCCCCGGAATCACACGTGGCGTCGCGGTCCGCGACCATCCCCCGGGGACCTTCGTACGCTGTCGGTGGCGGTACCGGGAGACAGTTCCGGGAAATCGCCCGCTGCGATCACGGACCGTCACGGACGTCGTCGGTCAGGCGCCCCGCCGCGACGTCAGGACCTCGAGCATCGCCGTGGTCGCCGGCGAGGGCTGTCGCGGGGTGAGCGCCCGGATGCGCCGGACCACCCGCGGGCGCAGTCGGCGCAGCACCACGCGCCGGCCCATCTGGTGCACCGCGAGGTCCGGGACGAGCGCGACCCCGACGCCGGACTCGACGAGCCCGCTGACCATGGGGAAGTCGTCGGAGTCGAAGGCGATGTTCGGGGTGAACCCGGCGGCTCCGCACATCTCGACGAGCTGCTCGCGGCAGACCTGTCCGGAGTCGCGGATCCACGCCGCGTCGCGCAGCGTGCCGACGTCGATCTCGTCGGTCGGGCGCGCGCCCGCGTCCTCGAGGGCGGGGTGGCCCGGCGGGAGCGCGACGTTCACGACGTCGTCGAGCAGCCAGGTCGACGTCAGGCCCTCGGTGTCGGGCTCCGGGCCCGGCACGTAGCCGAAGGTGATCGCGAGGTCGAGCTCGCCCTCGCGCACCAGGTCGGGGCTGTCCTCGGGCTCGCGCAGCTCGAGGGAGAGCCGCACCCCGGGGTGGCGGCGGCGGAACACCCCGATCGCGCCGGGCAGCAGCCGCGCCCCGGCGCTCGCGAACGCGGACAGGCGCAGCCGGCCCGAGCGGAGCGCGGTGAGGTCGGCCACCTCCTCCCGGGCCCGCTCGAGGCGTCCGGCGACGACGTCGGCGTGCCCGACGAGCAGCGCCCCCGCCTCGGTGGGGAGCACCCCGCGGGAGTGGCGCACCAGCAGCGGCGTCGCGACCTCCCGTTCCAGGGCGCCGACCTGCTGCGAGACCGCGGACGGGGTGTAGCCGAGCGCCGCGGCCGCCCCGCTCATCGAGCCCGCGCGGACCACCGCGCGGAGCACGAGGAGACGGCGGGGGTCGAGCATGAAGCGCAGCTTAACGCGGGCCCGGGGGATCGTCGCTTCCCGCGACGCGGGAGCGGCCGGAGCATGGACCGTGTGAAGGCGACGTGGGAGGCCCTGACCCGGTTCTGGGCCGAGCAGAAGGAGATGGCGGAGCGGCTCAGTCTCCTGGAGCGTCCGTGGGAGGAGCAGTACCTCCACTGGGCGTGGGAGGGCGGCGAGCTCGTGCTGCACGGTGAGCTCATGCCCTCGACGCGCCGGCGGATGTCGATCACCCGGGGCGGCTGGTGCCGCCGCGCCGCCGGTCGCCCGCTGCCGCGCGCCCGTCGGTAGGGCTCACGAGCCGACGGCGCCCAGCCCGGCGAGCAGCGCCACGAACGGCGTCCGGCACTCGTCCCGGACCCGGGCGCGGTCCGGGGCCGGGGTCCGCGCGAGGAGCTGACCCGCCGCTCCGAGCATCCCGAAGGCGATGCTCGGGAGCGCCTCCCCGGGCTGCGCCGGGATTCGGCCGGCCGCCGCGAGCGCGTCGAGCATGTCGGTGAGCAGCGCGTAGGAGTACTTCTCCTCGCAGTGCCGCCAGGCGTCCCAGCCGAGCGCGACCGGCGCCTCGCGGAAGATGATCGTCCCGTAGACCGGCTCGGAGCAGGCGAGCAGGAACTGGTCGAGCGCCGCGAGCGCGCCGACCGCCGGGTCCTCCTCCGCCTCGAACGCGGCCCGTGCGGCGCCGTTCTCGGAGAGCTCGAGCTCGTCGAAGAGCGCCTCGAGCAGGCCCGGCTTGCTGCCGAAGTGGTGGTAGATCGCGCCCTTGGTCACCCGGGCGACCGCGGCCACGTCGTCGAGCGAGGTCCGGGCGAAGCCGCGCTCGGTGAAGAGCTCCGCGGCCGCGTCCAGCAGGGCGCGCCGCGTGGCCTCCGTGTACTCCCCGCGACGGCTCTTGACCTCTGGCACGGCCGCCGAGCATAGTCGTCGTCAGTGACATACCGAGAGTATGTGTCCGACGGTCGGTCTGCGAAGGGCGGTCCTCCGAATGTCCAAGGTGACAGCTCCGGCTCCTGCGTCCTCCCCGGCGCACGTCGCGCCCGACGGGCCCGTCCCGACGGTCGGCGCGGCGCCGTCCGCGCCCGTGCTCGCCGCCCGCTGGGCCCTCTCGCACGGGCTGCTGCGCACGGTCGTGGCCTCGCGGGCACGCGGCGGGAGCGACGACGCGCGCCTGCTGCGCGACCCGGCGTGGCAGGCCGAGCCCTGGGCGCACTACCGGCTGCTCCGCGAGGGACGGCCGTTCGCGCGGGGGCCGATGGGCAAGATCACCGCCCACCACGACGTCGTCACCCGGGTCCTGCGCAGTGACGACTTCGGGGTGGCCGACCGCGCCCGGGTGCTCCCCGCGCCGGCCCGCGCCGCCGTGCGGGTCCTCGGTCCCCGCCGCTACGCCGGCGTCGACTCCCCGCCCTCGATGCTCGCCGTGGACCCGCCCGACCACGCCCGCTTCCGCCGGCTGGTGACCCGGGCGTTCACCGCCAAGGCCGTCGCGGCCCTGCGCACCCGCACCGAGGAGATCGCGGCCGGCCTGCTCGACGAGCTGGCGGGCTCCTTCGAGCGCGAGGGCGCGGTCGACCTGGTCCGCCGCTACGCCGCCCTGGTCCCGGTCACCGTCATCGCCGAGATGCTCGGGGTGCCGCCGGAGATGCGCCCGACCCTGCTGGCCTGGGGCGACGGCGCCGCGGCGAGCCTGGACATGGGGATGCCGTGGGCGTCCTACGCGCGGGCGGAGCGCTCGCTGGCGGCGTTCGACGGCTGGCTGCGCGAGCACCTGCGCGGGCTGCGCGAGGCTCCCAGGACGGACCTCCTCTCCACGCTGGTGCAGGTCGCCGACGACGACGGGTCGGGCCTGACCGAGCAGGAGCTCGTCGCCACCTCGATGCTCATCCTGGCGGCCGGGTTCGAGACGACGGTCAACCTGATCTCCAACGGCGCCGTCCGGCTCTTCGAGCACCCGGACCAGCGGGCCCGGCTCGCCGCGGAACCCGGCCTCTGGCCCAACGCGGTCGACGAGGTGCTGCGCCACGACTCGCCGGTCCAGCGCACGGCCCGGATGGCACGCCGCGACACCGAGGTCGACGGGGTGCCGGTCGCCGGGGGCGAGATCGTCGTGACGGTGTTGGGCGCCGCCAATCGCGACCCCGCGGTGTTCGCCGATCCCGACCGCTTCGACGTGGCCCGGACCAACGCGAAGGACCACGTCGCCTTCTCCAGCGGCATCCACTACTGCCTCGGGGCGGCCCTCGCGCGGATGGAGGGCGAGGTGGCGCTGCGGGCGCTGTTCACCCGCTTCCCCGACCTCGCGCCGGCCGGCGGGGCGGTCCGGCGCCCGACGGTCATCCTGCGGGGCTGGGAGACGCTCCCCGTTCGGGGCTGACGTCTCTCGCACGGGGGTCGCTCAAAGCAGGCATACAGGGACCGCTCAGCTCGGGCGAATCGGTCGGTGCCATCGTGGTGCCCATGAACGCGACCCGTGCCGAGCTCCGGCGCCCCGACGGCAGCCCGGTCCGCGCGCTCGTCGTCGACGACGAGCCGACGCTGGCCGACCTGCTCTCCATGGCCCTGCGCTACGAGGGATGGGACGTCCGCAGCGCCGGCGACGGCCTCGGCGCCCTCACCCAGGGCCGGGAGTTCCGCCCCGACGTCGTCGTGCTCGACGTGATGCTGCCCGACATCGACGGCTTCGAGGTCCTGCGGCGCCTGCGCGCGGACAACCCCGACGTCCCCGTCCTGTTCCTGACCGCGCGCGACGCCGTGGAGGACCGGGTCGCGGGCATCACGGCGGGCGGCGACGACTACGTCACCAAGCCGTTCAGCCTCGAGGAGGTCGTGGCGCGGCTCCGGGGCCTGCTGCGCCGGGCCGCCGTCGCCACCGCGGTGCGCGGCGACGCGGGCCTCGTCGTCGGCGACCTGAGCCTCGACGAGGACTCCCACGAGGTGTTCCGCGCCGGCGTGCAGGTCGACCTGACCGCCACCGAGTTCGAGCTGCTGCGCTTCCTCATGCGCAACCCGCGCCGGGTGCTCTCGAAGGCGCAGATCCTCGACCGGGTGTGGAACTACGATTTCGGCGGTCAGTCGAACATCGTCGAGCTCTACATCTCCTACCTGCGCAAGAAGATCGACGCCGGCCGCACGCCCATGATCCACACCGTGCGCGGCGCGGGGTACGTCCTCAAGCCCGCGGGATGACCGGCGGACGCCGGGAGGGACCATGCACCTGATGCGCACCCTGCAGGCCCGGATCGTCGTCACGACGGTGACGCTGCTGGCCGTGGTGTGCGCGGT
>NZ_JBVPVA010000796.1:0-1354 GCF_055612215.1 Actinomycetospora sp.
CGGGCCGTCGTCGGCCACCTCGAGGCGCACGACGTCGCCCCGGCGCGCGAGCCCCGCCACGACCTGCGTGCCCGGCGGGGTGTGCGTGCGGGCGTTGGCCAGCAGGTTGGCGACGACCTGGTGCAGGCGCTCGGGGTCCCCGACGACGTCGAACCCGATCTCCTCGGGGTCCTCGGGCAGCTGCAGCGACCACCGGTGGGTGGGCGCCACGGCGTGGGCGTCGGCCACCGCGTCGGCGACCAGCCGGGCGAGGTCGACCCGCTCGCGGGCGAGCGGGCGCCCGGCGTCGAGACGCGCGAGCAGCAGCAGGTCCTCGACGAGCAGCGTCATCCGCTCGGTCTGCGAGCCGACGCGCTCGAGCATCGCCGCGACCTCCGGCGGCAGCTCGCCCTCGCGACGGCGGGCCAGCTCCGAGTAGCCGCGGATGGCGGCGAGGGGCGTGCGCAGCTCGTGGGAGGCGTCGGCGACGAAGCGCCGGACCCGGGTCTCGGACTCCTGGCGGGCCTCGAGCGCGCGCGCGACGTGGCCGAGCATGCGGTTGAACGCCACGCCCACCTGCCCGATCTCGGTGCGGGGGTCGGCGTCGGCCTCGGGCACGCGGTCGTCGAGCTCCACCTCGCCGCGCTCCAGCGGGAGCTCCGAGACCCGCCGCGCCGTGGCCGAGACGCGGTGCAGCGGGCGCAGCGTCGCCCGCGTCGCGAAGGCCGAGACCACCCCGGCGACCGCCACGCCGATGCCGAAGATGATGATCTCGATGACGGCGAGCCGCCCGACGGTGGCGTCCATCCGCGCGGTGGAGATGCCGACGGCCTGCACCGACCCGTCCGCCGTCGTCCGCGCCTCGACGAGGTAGGTCCCGAGGTCGGGCAGCGTGACCGTGCGGGCCCGGCCCGGGTCGATCGGGCCGAACCCGGGGGGCTGCGGGGCGACCTCCAGGACCGGGGCGACCGCCTCGGCGGACAACGGCTGGTCCGGCGACCGGAAGTTCCCCAGCGACGTCGCGGACACCACCTGGCCGTTCTTGATGCGCACCTGGATGCGGCTGGTCCCGTCACCGCCACCGAAGCCGCTGCCCGCGTCGGGCGGCGGCGGGCGGCGCGCGGGGTCGTCGTTGCCGGGCGGGCCCGCCGCGAACCCGACGGTGCGCGAGACCTCCTGGGCGAGCTGCTCGCTCAGGTAGTGGCGCAGCGCCACCGCCGCCCCGACGCCCAGAACCGCGCACACCACGGCCAGCAGCGTCACCGTCGTGACGACGATCCGGGCCTGCAGGGTGCGCATCAGGTGCATGGTCCCTCCCGGCGTCCGCCGGTCATCCCGCGGGCTTGAGGACGTACCCCGCGCCGCGCACGGTGTG
>NZ_JBVPVA010000340.1:0-5232 GCF_055612215.1 Actinomycetospora sp.
GAAGTCGCGCACGGTGTCGCGGTACTTGCCGTTCCACTCGGTCCACCCGGGCGGGAAGTTGCCCACCTGGTAGCCGCCGGGGCCGACGTCCCACGGCTCGGCGATCAGCTTGACCTGCGAGATCACCGGGTCCTGCTGGACGAGGTCGAAGAAGGTGGACAGCCGGTCGACGTCGTAGAACTCGCGGGCGAGCGTCGAGGCGAGGTCGAAGCGGAAGCCGTCGACGTGCATCTCGGTGACCCAGTAGCGCAGCGAGTCCATGATCAGCTGCAGCGTGTGCGGCTGGCGGACGTTCAGCGAGTTCCCGGTGCCGGTGTAGTCCATGTAGTACTGCGGCTGGTCCTCGACGAGGCGGTAGTACGCCTGGTTGTCGATGCCGCGCATCGACAGCGTCGGGCCCTGGTGGTTGCCCTCGGCGGTGTGGTTGTACACGACGTCGAGGATCACCTCGATGCCGGCGGCGTGCAGGTCGCGCACCATCGCCTTGAACTCCTGCACCTGCGCGCCCGGCTGCGGCGACCCGGCGAACCCGGCGGTCGCGTAGCCGAAGTGCGGGGCGAAGAACGCGATCGTGTTGTAGCCCCAGTAGTTGCGCAGCCCCCGCTGCACCAGCACGTCGTCGTGCACGAACTGGTGCACCGGCATGAGCTCGATCGCGGTGATCCCCAGCCGCTGCAGGTGCGAGACCGTGGCCGGGTGCGCGACGGCGGAGTACGTGCCGCGCATCTCCTCGGGGACCTCGGGGTGGAGGTGGGTGAGGCCCTTGACGTGCGCCTCGTAGACCACCGTCTCGTGGTACGGGGTGCGCGGCGGGCGGTCGTCGTGCCAGTCGAAGTACGGGTTCACGACGACGGCCTTCGGCACGTGCTGCGCCGAGTCGTCGTGGTTGACCTCGTCGGGGTCGTCGAAGTGGTAGCCGAACAGCGACTCGTCCCACGCGTAGGTGCTGCCGAGGGAGCCGTCGACGGCCTTGGCGTAGGGGTCGATGAGCAGCTTGTGGGGGTTGCAGCGCTGGCCGTGCTCGGGGGCGAGCGGGCCGTCGACGCGGTAGCCGTAGCGCTGGCCCGGCACCACGCCGGGCAGGTAGCCGTGCCAGACGAAGCCGTCACGCTCGGGCAGCGGCACGCGGTGCTCGGAGCCGTCGGGATCGAACAGGCAGAGGGTGACCGCGGACGCCACCTCGCTGAACAGCGCGAAGTTCGTCCCGGCGCCGTCGTACGTCGCGCCGAGGGGGTAGGACGTGCCCGGCCAGGGCTGCATCGACTCTCCTTCGTGTCGTCGCCGCGTTCGTGCGCCGACGGGTAAAACGCTACCGGGCGCCACCGACAGCCGCGGATCGTTAGGCTGCGCGCGTGGCGACGGTCTTCACCAAGATCATCAACGGCGAGATCCCGGGGCGCTTCGTGTGGTCCGACGACCAGGTGGTGGGGTTCCTCTCGATCAACCCACTCGGTCCCGGCCACACGCTCGTGGTGCCCCGCGAGGAGATTGACCAGTGGATCGACGCGCCAACCGGGCTCTTCGAGCACGCGATCTCGGTGGCGCGCACGATCGGCCTGGTGGTCCGCGACATCTGGTCGCCCCCGCGCGTCGCGCTCATGATCGCGGGCTTCGAGGTGCCGCACCTGCACGTCCACGTCCACCCCGCGTGGGGCCTGGAGGCGTTCGACTTCTCGCAGGCCGCCACCGACCCCGACCCGGGGGAGATGGACGACGCCGCGCGGCGACTGCGCGAGGGCCTCACCGCCGCCGGGCACGGCGCGTCGGTCCCGGCGAGCTGAGGGCCGCCGGTCGATGCAGCTCCTCCTGGTCCGCCACGGCGAGCCGCTCGCGGTCAGCGACCAGGTGGGCGGCGCCGACCCGGCGCTCTCCCCGCAGGGTCACGAGCAGGCCGCCGCGCTCGGCGCCTGGGTGGCGGCCGGCGGCGAGCACGTCGTCGAGGTCGTCGCCTCCGGGATGCGCCGCGCGCAGGAGACCGCCGCCCCCGCGGCGAGCGCGCTGGGCCTGGACGTCGTGGTCGACCCCGAGCTCGCCGAGTTCGACGTCGGGCGCCCCGACTACCAGCCCGTGCACGCGCGCCTCGGCTCCGACGATCCCGACTGGCGTCGGATCTCCGAGGGGTGGTTCCCGGAGTTCGTCGACGCCGAGGCCTTCACCGCCCGGGTGAAGGGCGCCTTCGGGCGGATCGTCGACCGACACCGCGACGCCGGGCGGGACTCGGTCCTCGTCGTCTGCCACGCCGGGGTGATCAACACGTTCCTGGCCGGGGAGCTGGGGCTCGCGCGCCCGCTGACGTTCCCGCTGGACCACGGCGGGGTGTCCCGCGTGCTGGTCTCCCGCACCGGCCGGGTGCGGGTGCGCTCGGTCAACGAGACCGGCCACGTCGCGGACGTGCTGTGACCGACGCGACGAAGGCCCGCCTGCCCCCGTCCGACCGGATGATCGCCTTCACCGACGCCGCGGTGGCCATCGCGCTGACGCTGCTGGTGCTGCCGTTGGTCGACATCGTCCCCGAGGCCGCCCGGTCCGGGGAATCCGCGGTCACGGTCATCACGCACAACCTCGCGCCGATCGGCAGCTTCCTCCTCAGCTTCGCGGTGATCGGCCGGTTCTGGTCGGCGCACCACCGGCTCTTCGGCTACGAGCACCGGCTCACCCGCCCGCTGGTGCAGCTCAACCTGCTCTGGGTGCTCACGATCGCGGTGCTGCCGTTCCCGACCGAGATGGTCGCGTCGTTCGACGTCCACGGCTTCGTCGCGGCCTTCTACCTCGGCGTGCTCCTCGCGTGCAGTGCCTCCCTCACGACGATGGCCGTCACCATGCGACGCACCGCGCTGCGGGACGGCGTCGACGGCGGCGTGCCCGAGCCCTTCGTCACCGGGACGCTGGCGTCCACGACGACCTTCGTGATCGCGTTCGTGCTGGCGCTGGTGGTGCCGTCGCTGGGCGCCTTCGTGTTCTTCGTCCTGCTCGGCGATCCGCTGGTCGAGCCGGTGGTCCGCCGCCTGCGGGGCGACCCCGCGCGGCGCGCGGCGCGGGGGACCGACCCGGCCTGACGCACAGCGCCCGGCGCCGTCCGCACCTCGCGTTGCCGGTCGGGACGGGGCGTGGTTGTGTCTCGAACAGTCCCGTCCGTGCCGGCCCGTTCCGAGGCCCGACGGCGGGTCGAGCGCCCCGGACCCCGGTGCTCCCGGAGCATCCCGGCCGTCGCGGCCGGACACGGAGGTCCGCGGACGATGTCCGAACCGGTCACGACCGAGCAGCGCAGCCTCGCCCACTGGGCGGAGGACGGGCGGGCCGGCATGGAGGCCTTCTACGCGCTCGCCGTCGAGGACTACCGCCGGATGGTCGCGGCCCGGGATTGGGCGGCCGACCTCCGCGGCCACGCCGACGAGGGCCGCGTCCGGGTGCTCGACGTGGCCTGCGGGAGCGGGAAGTTCCCGGCCGAGCTCACGCGCCGGGGTCTCGCCGACGCCGTCGAGGGCATGCGCGTCGAGATCGACCTGCTCGACCCCTCGCCGTTCTCGCTCGCCGAGGCGCGCTCGGTGCTGGAGGCGCCGTTCACGGTGCGCGCCGAGCACGAGGTGCGCATCCAGGACCTGCCGACCGGCGTCGGCGCCTTCGACGTCGCCTGGGCCACGCACGCCCTCTACGCCGTCCCGCCCGACGAGATCGGTGCCGGCATCGCCCGCATGGTCGCGGCCCTGCGCCCCGGCGGCTTCGGCGCGATCGTCCACGCCACCTCCGCGTCGCACTACCTGCGCTTCGCCTCGGCCTTCCGCACCACGTTCGCCCCGGACGCCGTGCCCTTCACCAGCGCGGGGCAGGTGCGGACGGCCCTCGCGGACGCCGGGGTCATGCCCACGGTGACGACGCTGCGCTACGACGTCGGGCACACCGACCGCGCAGTGGTCGAGGGCTTCCTGCAGCGCTGCGTCTTCGACGACTCGGTGCCCCTGGACCGGATGGAGGTCGAGGGCGCCGTCGGGGCGTACCTCTCCGGCTGCGTCGACGGCGAGGGCTACTGCTTCACCCAGGTCGTCGACCTGATCACGTGGGAGGTGCCCGCGTGAACCGCCACCTCAGCGCCGCCACGGCCGCCGGCGAGCTCGACGACGTCGCCCCGGCCTGGGACGGCGACAACGGGCAGTGGTGGGACTGGTACATGTCCCTCGCCGAGAACGGCGCCGCGCCGA
Organism: Actinomycetospora sp.; assembly: GCF_055612215.1. Taxonomy (NCBI): domain Bacteria; kingdom Bacillati; phylum Actinomycetota; class Actinomycetes; order Pseudonocardiales; family Pseudonocardiaceae; genus Actinomycetospora; species Actinomycetospora sp. Next base: position 4,197 of record NZ_JBVPVA010000340.1, read on the forward strand.
GGCTGCTCGAGGTCCCGCCGCCCGATCCCGGCCCGCTCCCCGACGACGACGCCGTCGCCGCCGAGCTCGAGGTCCCCTACGAGGTCCCGCCCGGCGTCGTGGAGGCGTTCGCCGCCGACGGCTTCGTCGTGCTCCCCGGGGTCGTGTCCCCGGGCGCCGCGGAGGTGCTGCGCCTCCGCCTGGCCGACCTGCTCGGCGCCGCCGGGACCGACTCGGGACTGCGGGCCCGCGAGATGCTCTGGCTCGCCGACCCCCTGGTGCGCGCCGCGGTGCTGTCGCCGCGCATCGCGGGCATCTCCGCGGCGCTGCTCGGCGTCGAGACCCTGCGGCTCTACCACGACAGCGCGCTGTGCAAGGAGCCCGGCGCCGGCCGCACGCCCTGGCACCGCGACGCGCACCACTTCCCGCTCGCCTCCCACGACGTGATCTCGACGTGGATGCCGTTGCAGCCGGTGCCCGCGGCGATGGGCCCGCTGTCGTTCGCGCGGGGCATGGACACCTGGCGGCTGGTCGAGGACCTGCCGTTCGACAAGGTCGGCACCTCCTACGACCGCCGCGTCGCCGAGACGCTGCGCGAGGCCGGGGTGGCGGTGCACGAGGAGCCGTTCGCGCTCGGGGACGTCAGCTTCCACTCGACGCTGTGCCTGCACACCGCGGGCGCCAACGCCACGACGCGGCCGCGGATGGTGCTCGGCGCGACCTACTACGCCGACGGGGCCCGCGTGGTCGATCAGCCGACGATGGTCAGCGGGGACTGGCAGCTGTTCGTCCCGGACACCGCCCCGGGCGAGGTCGCGGCGAGCCCCCGGAACCCGGTCGTAACCAGCCCGTAGACCGCGGGTCACACGAGCGCCGTTCACTCGTGCGCGACCCACGACGCCGTGGGGCGCCCCTAGGGTTCCGCGTTCCGGCTCCGCCGGACCGGCCAGCGACCGAGAGGGGCAGGCGCGGCCCCCGCCGCGTTCCACGGCGGGACAAAAGCCCGGGAGACGACCAGTCGGTCCGTCCCCGGGAGATCACCAGTGCGCCTCCGTCC
>NZ_JBVPVA010000384.1:0-1955 GCF_055612215.1 Actinomycetospora sp.
TCATCGCGGTCGTCGTGATGAACAGGATCGTCAGGACGGCCCAGGGCATGGGGTTGCGCGTCGGGTCGGTGCGGTGCAGGTGCACCGCGCGCCAGGCGGCGAACGCGGCCGCGAGCACCAGCACGACGCGCACCGCGGTGATGGCCGCGAGCCACGGGGCCGGTCCGGTACCCACGCCGCAGGACGGTAGGGACTCCGGGCGCCGCGGTGGGGTGGTTCGGGAGGATTCCCCGGACGCCGGGACCGGGCAGCCCCGGCCATGAGCGAGCCGTCCAGCGCCCCGCACGACACCAACCGCTCCGACCAGCGCGGCGAGGCGGCCCCCGAGGCGTCGTCGCCCCTCGTCGACTCCGGCGGCGGGCAGCCCGACGACGAGGGCCGCCACGTCGAGCAGGACGTCGAGGACAACGCCGACCTCGACGGCTAGGTCCCGGCCGCGCGGCACACTGGGGCGATGGCGCGGTCGTCGTCGGGGGAGTCGGTCCTCGAGCGGGTGGTCCGCATCCTCGAGGCGTTCACGCCGGAGGACCGGGCGCTGACGGTGGGGGAGGTCTCCCGCCGCGCCGGCCTCCCGCTGGCGACCGGCTCCCGCATGATCGCCGACCTCGTCGAGCACGGACTGCTCAGCCGGGACACGGACCGGCGGGTGCGGGTCGGAACGCGGCTGTGGGCGCTGGCATCCCGCGCGTCCCCGACGCTGTCGCTGCGCGAGCTCGCCATGCCCGTGCTCGAGGACCTGCTGCGCGCGGTCGGCCACCACGCGCAGCTCGGTGTGCTCGACGGCGACGAGGTGCTCTTCGTCGAGCGCCTCTCCACCGAGCACGCGGTGATCAACTACACCCGCATCGCCGCTCGGCTGCCGATCCACGCCTCGTCGTCGGGACTGGTCCTGCTCGCGCACGGTCCGGCCGAGCAGCAGCAACGGGTGCTCGACGGGCCGCTGCCGCGGTTCACCCCGGCGACCATCACCGACCCCGGCGAGCTGCGCCGGCGGCTGGCCGACGTCCGCAGGCAGGGGTTCGTGCTCTGCCCCGGCCACCTGCACCCCGACGCCACCGGGATCGCGGTCCCGGTCCGCGACGAGACCGGGACGGTCGCGGCCGCCGTCTCGGTGATCGTGCCGAACGACGAGCACGCCCGCGGCCACGTCGCGACCCTGACGGCGGCCGCGCGCCGGATCGAGCGCCGGCTCCGCTCCCATTGAACGAGATCGCCGTTCCGGGGTGCCCCCGCGCCCCGGCACGCTCGTCGTCACGACGCACGCACTGGCGAGGAGGCCGAGCATGCAGGTCACGGCGGACCGGCTGACGGTCGTGGACAAGGCCGTGGTGGCCGACGGGGTGGTGAGCCTGGCCCTCGCCCGCGCCGACGGGTCGCGGCTCCCGGACTGGGAGCCCGGCGCGCACGTCGACGTCACCCTGGCCTCGGGACAGACCCGGCAGTACTCGCTGTGCGGCGACCGCTGGGACCCGTACCGCTACCGGGTCGCGGTGCTGCGCGAGCCCGACGGCCGCGGCGGCTCCGCCTACGTGCACGACGTGCTGCGGGTCGGCGACCAGGTCGTCCTCGGCGGGCCGCGCAACGACTTCCCGATGGTCCCGGCCGCCCGCTACGTGTTCGTCGCGGGCGGGATCGGGATCACCCCGCTGGTCCCGATGGTCGTCCAGGCGGCGCGCGTCGGCGCCGACTGGGAGCTGCTCTACGGCGGCCGGCGGCGCTCGTCGATGGCCTTCCTGGACGAGCTCGCCCCGCACGGCGACCGGGTCCGGACCGTCCCGCAGGACGAGGCCGGGCTGCTCCCGCTCGCCGAGGTGCTGGGCCGGGCGCGCACCGACACCGTCGTCTACTGCTGCGGGCCGGCGCCGCTGCTCGCGGCCGTCGAACGCACCGTCGCCGACGCCGGGTGGGAGCGCCACCGGCTGCGCACCGAGCGCTTCGTCGCCGACGAGCCGCCG
>NZ_JBVPVA010001059.1:0-10876 GCF_055612215.1 Actinomycetospora sp.
CTTCGTCGACCGGCCGCCGCTGTCGTTCGTCGTCGTCGCGACGGTCTCGCTCGCCGTCCTCGTGCTGGGCTGGCGCGGCGCCGTGCTCGGGATCATCCGGCTGCGGGCCCGCCGCGCGCGGCAGCACGCCTGACCCGGCGCCTACCCTGGGGGCATGCCGGTGCGTGCTCCCCTGCGCGCCGGGCAGCAGACGCCCCTGCGCCCGGTGCCCTCCTCGATCGTCCGTCCCGAGTACGTCGGGCGCAGCGGGCCCGAGCGGTCCACCGACCCCTGGGTGCAGGACCCCGACGTCATCGAGCGCATGCGGGTCGCGAGCCGGATCGCGGCGCAGTCGCTGGTCGCCGGCGGCGAGGCCGTGAAGCCGGGCGTCACGACCGACGAGGTCGACCGCGTGGTCCACGAGTTCCTCGTCGACCACGGCGCCTACCCCTCGACGCTGGGCTACCGCGGCTTCCCGAAGTCGTGCTGCACCTCGCTCAACGAGGTCATCTGCCACGGCATCCCCGACTCGACGGTCATCGAGGACGGCGACATCGTCAACATCGACGTCACCGCCTACATCGACGGCGTGCACGGCGACACCAACGCCACGTTCCTCGCCGGGGACGTCGCCGAGGAGGACCGCCTGCTCGTCGAGCGCACGCACGAGGCCACGATGCGCGCGATCAGGGCGGTCAAGCCGGGGCGGGAGCTCAACGTCGTCGGGCGGGTCATCGAGGCCTACGCCAAGCGCTTCGGCTACGGCGTCGTGCGGGACTTCACCGGCCACGGGATCGGGCGCACGTTCCACAGCGGCCTCGTGGTGGTGCACTACGACGACCCGACCCGTCACGAGATGCTCGAGCCCGGCATGACGTTCACGATCGAGCCGATGATCACGCTGGGGAGCATCGACTACGACGTCTGGGACGACGGGTGGACGGTGACGACGAAGGACAAGTCGCGCACCGCCCAGTTCGAGCACACGATCCTCGTCACCGACACCGGCAGCGAGATCCTGACGCTGCCGTGAGGCCGCACGTCCTCGCCTCGTGCGCGGTCTCCCTCGACGGGTTCCTCGACGACGCCTCGCCGCGGCGGCTCGTGCTCTCCGGTCCCGACGACCTCGACCGCGTGGACGCCGAGCGCGCGGGCGTCGACGCGACCCTGGTCGGCGCCGGCCCCGGCCGCGCCGACGACCCGCGCCTGCTCGTGCGCTCGCCGGAGCGCCGCGCCGAGCGCGCCGCCCGCGGGCAGCCGTGCTCGCCGCTGCGGGTGGTCCTCACGAGGACGTCCCTCGACCCCGCCGCCCGCGTGCTCACCGAGGCGGGCGCCGAGACGGTCACGGTGTCCGGGCCGCCGGGGGCGGTCCTCGACGAGCTGGCCGGCCGCGGCGTCGTGCGCCTCATGGTCGAGGGCGGGGCGGAGGTCCTCCACGAGTTCCTGGCGGCCGGGGTGGTCGACGAGCTCCAGCTGGTCGTGGCGCCCCGGCTCGTGGGCGACGGCCCGCGGTTCACCGGCGCGCCCGGCGCGACCGCCCACCTCGTCGAGACCCGGACCCTGGGCGAGGACGTCCTGCTGCGCTACCGCTTCGGCGCCGCCGACGACCGCCACCTCGCCGAGGCCTGCGTCCTCACCGAGCGGTGCCCGCCGAGCGAGAGCGCGTTCAGCGTCGGGTGCGTGGTGGTCGCCGACGACGGGTCCGTGCTCGGCTCGGGCTGGTCCCGCCGCGCCGACCCCCGCGACCACGCGGAGGAGGGTGTCCTCCGGGAGCTGGCGGGCGACCCGCGGCTGCCCGGTGCGACCCTCTACAGCTCGCTCGAGCCCTGCGGGCAGCGGGCGTCCCGCCCGGACTCGTGCGCGACGCTGATCGAGCGGGCCGGCATCGCCCGGGTGGTCTACGCCTGGCGGGAGCCGCCGGAGTTCGTCGCCCTCCCGTCGGGCATCCGCCAGCTCGAGCGCGCCGGGATCGCGACCACCCACCTGCCGCGGTGGGAGCCGTTGGCCCGCCGGTGCGCGAGGCGCCGGTGAGCGGTGCCCTGCTCGTGGCCGGCACCACCAGCGACGCCGGCAAGAGCGTCCTCGTGGCCGGGATCTGCCGGTGGCTGCGGCGCCAGGGCGTCGACGTCGCGCCGTTCAAGGCCCAGAACATGAGCAACAACTCCGTCGTCACCACCGACGGCGGGGAGATCGGGCGGGCCCAGGCGCTGCAGGCGGCGGCGTGCGGGCTCGCGCCCAGCGTCGCGTTCAACCCGGTGCTGCTCAAGCCCGGGACGGACCGCAGCAGCCAGGTCGTCGTGCACGGCCGCGTGCAGGGCAGCGTCACCGCGCTGTCCTACCGCGAGCGCAAGGCCGCGCTGCTGGAGGTGGTGACGACGGCGCTCGCGGACCTGCGCACCCGCCACGACGTCGTGGTGTGCGAGGGCGCCGGCTCACCCGCGGAGATCAACCTGCGCGCGACCGACATCGCCAACATGGGCCTCGCGCGCGCCGCGGCCCTGCCCACCCTCGTCGTCGGGGACATCGACCGCGGCGGCGTCCTCGCCCACCTCTTCGGCACCCTCGCGGTGCTGGAGCCGGCGGACCAGGCCCTGATCGCCGGGTTCGTCGTCAACAAGTTCCGCGGCGACCCGGCGCTGCTCGAGCCCGGGCTGGCGCAGCTGGCGCGGCTCACGGGGCGGCCGACGCTCGGTGTCGTGCCGTACGCGCCGGAGCTGTGGATCGACGCGGAGGACTCGCTGGGCCACGGCGGTGCCGTCGGGCGGCCCGCGCCGCCGCTCGGGGCCGACTGGCTCCGGGTCGCGGTCGTGCGCCTGCCGCGGGTCTCCAACGGCACCGACGTCGACGCGCTGGCCACCGAGCCCGGGGTGTCCGTCCGCTACGTCACCGCGCCCGGCGAGCTCACCGGCGCCGACCTCGTCGTGCTCCCCGGCTCCAAGGCGACCGTCGCCGACCTCGCGTGGCTGCGGGCGAGCGGCCTCGCGGACGCGGTGGCGGCCCACGCGCGGGCCGGGCGGCCGCTGCTCGGGATCTGCGGCGGCTACCAGATGCTCGCCCGCACGATCGACGACCCGCACGGCGTCGAGGCCGCCCCGGGACGGCACGCCGGGCTGGGGCTGCTCGACGTCGACGTCGTCTTCGACCCCGCCAAGCACCTCGGCAACCCCACCGGCACGGCGCTGGGGGAGGGGGTCGCGGGCTACGAGATCCACCACGGGCGCGAGGTGCGCGGGGACGCCGCCGCTCTCGTCACGCAGGCCGACGGCACCCCCGAGGGCGTCGACGCCGGGCCGGTGCTCGGCACCCACTGGCACGGCCTGCTGGAGAACGACGGGTTCCGGCGGCGGCTGCTGGAGCGGGTGGCGACGACGACGGGGCGCGCGTTCCGGGTCTCGACGACGACCTCGTTCGCCGCCGCGCGCGCCGCGCAGCTCGACCTGCTGGCCGACCTCGTGGAGGCCCACCTGGACACGGCGGCGCTGTCGGAGTTGATCGAGCACGGGGCGCCGGCCGGGCTGCGGGTGGTCCCGCCGGCCGGCGCCCCCTGACGGCGGGCGGGCCCGGCTACGACGCGGCGTTCGCGACCTCGTCGATCGTGGCGGACATCTGGTCCTCGGTGACCATCGGGAAGAAGCCGCGGAACTGCTCGTCGCGCACGCCGCTCCAGTCGTAGGTCTGCGTGACCTTGGTGCCGGTACCGGCCGGCTCCAGCTCCCAGGTCCACGTGTGGCCCGTGGCCTTCACGTCGCCGAGCTTGTCGGTGTAGCCGTCGATCGGGTGCAGCGACGGCGCCCAACCGATCTTGCGGTTCTCCTCGTACGCGGTGACGACGTTGCGCATCTGGTACGGGCCGAGCGCGTCGTTCTCCATGTTCATGACGAACGCGTCGCCGGTCCCGGTGATCTGCTCGTCGCCCGGCTCCGCGCCGCGGATCATGTGCGCCCCGTCGAAGTCGGTGTGGCGCGCGGGCTGCACGAGCAGGGAGAAGAGCTGCTCCGGGCTCGCGTCGACGGTCTTGCTCACCTGTTGCTGGTCACTCATGCCCGGGTCGTGCCCCGGGTGCGCACCGCTCAATCGCGGACGACCGGAACCCGTCGGAACCCTGTCGGGTCGGCCGGGTCAGCTCGCGCCGCTCACCTCGTAGACGTGCCCCGCGGTCCGCAGCCGCTCGACCAGCGCCGGACCCATCGCGGTGGCCGGCGTGAGCGAGCCCGTCCGGGTCGGCAGCCGGTCCCCATCGAGCCCCAGGCACAGCAGCGACTCGCCGAGCATCACCGCGGTGGCCGCGTACCCCGGGTCGCCCGACGCGGAGACCCGGGCGGTGTAGCGCGCGCCCGTCGTCGTGGTGGCCTCCACGTCGTGGCGGAACCAGCCCTTCGCGCGGGTCTGCTCCGAGGGGCCCTCGCCGGGCTTGGGCAGGATGCGGTCGAGCACCTGGCGGGCGCCCGGCGTCGCGAACCCCGCGAGCACGGCGCCGAGCCCGGCGGTGACCGCCCCGGCCGTCACCGCACCGACCGGCCCCGAGCCGGTGGCCATCACCTCGCCGTAGCGCAGGCCCTTGCCGTACGCGTAGCCCGCGATCGCGTTGGAGCGCCGCACGATGCGGGTGTTGTAGGAGGCCATGACGAACGGGGCGACCCACCGGCCGTCGAGCAGCCCCCCGTCGAGCCGGTGCGGAGCCGGGTTGTCGCTGGGCTGGCGGGTGTCCGGCTCGCCCTCGCGGTCGGGGGAGAGGCTGTAGGGGTCGCGCAGCACCTTCATCGTCGACCGGTCGGACCGGACGGTGTCGGCGAGGCCGCGCATCGAGTCGATCGTCCCGCCCGAGACGCCGCCGCGGACCCGGACGACGGTCGTGACGTCGGCCAGCTCGCCCTCGCCGTCGGCCTGCACCCTCGAGTGCAGGAGCAGGACGCCGAGGTCGGAGGGCACGGAGTCGTACCCGCAGGAGTGCACGATCCGCGCGCCGGTCTCCTGGGCGCGGGCGTCGGTCTCGTCGATGGCCTGGCGGGCGAAGGTCGCCTCACCGGTGAGGTCGGCGTAGTGCGTGCCGGCGGCCGCGCACGCCCGCACCAGCGGGAGCCCGTACTTCGCGTAGGGCCCGACGGTGGTGGCCAGCGCCGTCGTCGAGGCGGCCATCGCGTCGAGCGCGTCGCGGTCGGTCGAGTCGGCCACGATCAGCGGCCAGTCCGACCCGGGCGCGGGCAGCGACGCGCGCACCCGCTCCAGCTTCTCCCGGGACCGGCCGGCGAGGGCCACGCGGGTGCCGGTCGGGGCGTTGCGGGCGAGGTAGTCGGCGGTGAGGGCCCCGACGAAGCTGGTGGCGCCGTAGAGGACGACCGAATGGTCACGGTCGGGGTGCACGCGCTCGCTCATGCACGGGCACGGTAGTGCCGGACCCCGACGACCGCCGTCCGCGTCACCCGGTGATCACGAACACGGGGTGCTGGGGGGCGATCGCGGCCAGCTCCTCGTCGGAGGCGTCGGCGCCCACGCCCTGGAAGAAGGCGCCGACCTCCCAGGCCCACTTCACCAGGTAGGCCCGCAGGATCGGCACGATCTCGGCCGGGTCGGTGATCTCCCGGGCGGTGACCCGCTCGGTGCGGCGGCCGACCGTCAGCTCGGCCCACCCGGAGACGCGCAGGTTGCGCACCCACTGGGTCTGGCCGCGCGCGGCGAGCAGGTAGCGGGTGGGCGTGCCGTCGGCGTCGTCGAGGGTCAGGGGGTTGACCGGGGTCGTGCGCATCTCGCCGCTCGTGCGCCCGGGGACGCCGAGCACCGTGGAGCCGGCCAGCGACACCCCGCGGCGGGTCAGGAAGGCGACCGCCGGGTTCATGACGCGGCGGGTCAGGAAGCCGGGCTGCTGGTAGTGCGTGGTCACGGGGTGCTCCTCGGGTCTTGTTGCGAGAGCGGTGCTCTCTGATGTGAGCAGTGTTCTCGAAAGACCGGGCCCTGTCAAGAGCAGTGCTCTCGGATGTGTGGGATGCTCGGCGCCGTGCCCACCGCCCGCGAGCGCGCCCGCGCCCAGACCACCGAGGCGATCCTGGCCGCCGCCCGCACGCAGCTCGCCGAGGTCGGGGCGGCCGCCCTGTCCCTGCGGGCCGTCGCGCGCGAGGTCGGGATGGTCTCCTCGGCCGTCTACCGCTACTTCCCGAGCCGTGACGAGCTGCTCACCGCGCTCATCGTGGAGGCCTACGACGCGGTCGGACAGGCGGCGGAGGCGGCGCACGACGCGGCGGCCGGGACGACCGCCCGCGAGCGCTGGGTGGCGGTGTGGCGGGGCGTGCGCACCTGGGCGCAGGCGCACCCGGCGCAGTACGCGCTGATCTACGGCTCACCGGTGCCCGGGTACGTCGCCCCGGAGGACACCCTCCCGGCGGCCGGGCGGGTCGGGGTGGTGCTGGGTCGCATCGCGACCGAGGGGCACCTCGACGCCGAGGACGAGGACCTCACCGCGGCCGTCTCGCCCGACGTCGCCGAAGGTCTCGGCATCGACCCCCGGCTCGCGGCCGCCGCCGTGTCGGCGTGGACGCTGCTGTTCGGCACGGTCGGGTTCGAGCTCTTCGGGCAGTACCGCAACGTCGTGCTCGACCGGGAGACCTTCTTCGACCACGTCGCGGAGCGGGCGGCGTCGTCGGTCGGGCTGCCCTGACGCCGGAGCCGGACCCCCGCCGCGCGCCCCCGCGACGGGCACACCACGCACGCCGGAACGCCCGAGGACCTGTCCGACGTGCCGATGATCTCGGAGGGACGCGGCGGGCAGGAGGGTTACGCTCCCCGTCGAGCGAAGGGGGCGGACGTGGAGCAACCGGCCGTCGCGGTCCGCGGCCTGACGAAGCGCTACGGCGAGGTCGAGGCGGTCCGGGGGATCGACCTCGAGGTGGCCCGCGGGGAGACGTTCGGGTTCCTGGGCCCCAACGGCGCGGGCAAGTCGACCACGATCAACATCCTCTGCACCCTGGTCGAGCCGACCGGGGGGACCGCCGCCGTGGCGGGCCTCGACGTCGTCGCCGACCGGGCCGCCGTCCGCCGGCGCATCGGGCTGGTGTTCCAGGAGCCGACGCTCGACGGGCCGATGTCGGGCGAGCAGAACCTGCGCTTCCACGGCGAGCTCTACGGCGTCGACCGGCGCACCGCCGCCGCGCGGCGCGAGGAGGTGCTGCGCACCGTCGGGCTCTGGGAACGGCGCGCGGACCCGGTCTCGACCTACTCCGGAGGGATGCGACGCCGCCTCGAGATCGCCCGCGGGCTGCTGCACTCCCCGCAGGTGCTCTTCCTCGACGAGCCGACGATCGGGCTCGACCCGCAGACCCGCGCGTCGATCTGGAACTACCTGGCGCGCCTCGGGGAGGCGGAGACCATCACCGTGTTCGTCACCACGCACTACATGGACGAGGCCGAGAACTGCGACCGGATCGCGATCATGAACGAGGGCCGGATCGTCGCCCTCGACACCCCCGAGGCACTCAAGGCGCAGGTCGGCGCGGACCGCGTCGTCGTGACCACGGACGACGACGAGGCCGCCCTCGTCGCGATCCGCCGCGACTTCGGGCTGGAGGCGGCGGTGCGCGAGGGCGCGGTGACGGTGTCGGTGCCCCGGGGCGCGGAGTTCGTGCCGCGGCTGTTCGCGGCGCTGACCGCGGAGGGCGTCGGCGTCCGCTCGGTGGCGGTGACGCGGCCGTCGCTCGACGACGTGTTCCTCGCCCACACCGGCACCACCCTCCGCGACGCCGAGGCGAGCCGCGGTCCGTCGATGCACCCGATGGCCATGCGGATGAGGGGGCGCTGAGGTGACCCAGCTGGAGGACCGGGACCGGGAGCTGCGCGTCGAGGCGGTGCGCATCCCGCAGAGCGGGCTCGCCACCGAGACGCGGGCGGCGTCCGTGGTCTGGCAGCGCGAGATGATCCGCTTCCTCAAGGACCGGACCCGGATCTTCTCGTCGCTGGCCCAGCCGCTGCTCTTCCTGTTCGTGCTGGGCAGCGGCCTGGGGTCGCTGCTCTCGAGTGCCGGCGGTCGCAGCGGCGGCGTCGCACTCCCGACGTTCCTGTTCCCGGGCGTGCTCGCGATCTCCGTGCTGTTCACGGCGGCGTTCTCGGGCATCTCGATCGTCTGGGACCGCGAGTTCGGGTTCCTGCGCGAGATGCTGGTCGCCCCGGTGTCGACCACGTCGATCCTGGTCGGCAAGGCGGTCGGCGGGGCCACCGTCGCGACGCTGCAGTGCGTCCTGCTGCTGGCGCTGGCGGGGCTGGTGGGCGTGCCCTACGACCCGCTGATGTTCCTCGAGCTGCTCGGCCTGATCTTCCTCATGGCGTTCATGATCTGCGCGCTGGGGCTGATGCTCGCGGCTCGGCTCAAGCAGGTGCAGACGGCCATGCCGATGGTGCAGCTGATCATCACGCCGCTGATGTTCCTGTCCGGCGCGCTCTTCCCGCTCGGGAACCTGCCCGCGTGGCTGACGGTGCTCACGCACGTCAACCCGATGACCTACGCCGTCGAGCCGCTGCGCCACGTGGTCTTCGACCGCCTCGACGTCTCGGCGGCCGACCGTGCGAGGTTCGACCCGGGCATCTCCTGGGGCTCGTTCGCGGTGCCGACCTGGCTCGAGATCGTGCTGACCGTGGCCTTCTCGGTGGCGCTGCTCGCGCTCGCGGTGAGGCGCTTCCGCCGCACCGACTGAGGCGTTTCCGGCGACGGCCCCGGCGGTCATCCACGTCTCCGGGCGGCGACGTGTGCCGCCCGGGGACGCAGGAGGAGGACCGGTGGACCAGCCCGTGGACGAAGAGCCCGAGCAGCTCGCGAAGGAGATCTCGGAGGGCGCCGACCGCGACGGACGCCGGATCGCCGTGGTGGAGTCGCTGACCGGGGGACTCGTGGCGAGCGACCTGGCCGCCTCTCCCGGGTCCAGCGAGTGGTTCCGGGGCGGCGTGGTCGCCTACGACCGGACCACCAAGCACGGGGTCCTCGGTGTCCCGGACGGTCCGGTCGTCGCGGAGCCGGCGGTGCGCACGATGGCCGAGCGGGCCGCGGAGATGTTCGGTGCCGACGTCGTGGTGGCCGTCAGCGGGGCGGGTGGCCCCGACCCGCAGGACGACCAGCCCCCCGGCACCGTCTGGTTCGCCGTCAGCGACCACGGCCGGACGGACGCGTGGGTCAAGCAGTTCCCGGGAGAGCCGCCCGACGTGCTCAAGGCCACCCGCATCGAGGCGCTGCACGCACTGCGCGAGCACACCACTGCCGCGCACTCGGCGGGCTAGGGCTACGACGCGAGCGGCAGGCCCAGCAGCGCGTTCTCGATGAGCTCGGGCAGCGCCGGGTGGATCCAGTACTGGCCCGTGGCGACCTCCTGGGCCTTCTGCCCGAACACCATGGCCTGCACCAGCACCTGGATCAGCGAGGAGGCCTGCGGGCCCATGAAGTGCGCCCCGAGCAGCGTGCCGTCCGGGGCGGCCAGGACCTTCGCGAACCCGGTGGTGTCCTCCATGGCCCAGCCGAAGGCGACGTCGCCGTAGGCCTGGACCTTGACGACGTAGGGCGTGCCGCGGTCGCGGAGGTCCTGCTCACGCAGCCCGACGGACGCCACCTGCGGGTGGGTGAACACGGCCGAGGGCACGAAGCGGTGGCTGGTGAGCCGCAGCGCGTCGGGGTGGAGCAGGTTGTGCTGGACGACCCGCGCCTCGTGGTTGGCGACGTGCTTGAGCTGGTACGGGGAGCTCACGTCGCCGAGCGCCCAGATGCCCTCGACGGGGGTGCGCTGGTACTCGTCGACCGGGACGCGCCCGTCGTCGGTGAGCTCGAGGCCGGTGGCGGCGACGTCGAGCCGGTCGCCGTTGGGGCGCCGTCCGGTGGCGATGAGGAGCGCGTCGGTCTCGATGGTCTCGCCGTTGCGGAGCCGTAGCACGATCGTGCCGTCCTCGCGCTGTTCGGCCGCGGTCGGGTCGGCGTCGGTGTGCACGGTGAACCGCTCCCGCGCGACCGCGGTGAACCGCTGCGTGACCAGCTCGTCCTGCTCGCGCAGCAGGGCCGGACCGCGGGTGACCACCGTGACCTCGACGCCGAGGGCGTCGAAGACGTGCGCGAACTCCGCCGCGATGTAGCCGCCGCCGCAGATGGTCATGCGCCGGGGGAGGTCCTCGAGGCGCATCACGTCGTCCGAGGTGTGGAACGGGACCCCGGACTCGGCGATCACCGGGGGCACCGTCGGGCGTGACCCGGCGGCGATGACGATGCGGTCGGCGGTCACCGTGGTCGCCGCGGACCCGTCGGTGGGCGCGACGGAGAGCTCGCGCTCGCCGGTGAACCTCGCGTGCCCCTGGTAGAGCGTGATGTTGGAGCACTCGGTGTCGCGGTAGCGCCGCCCGCCGGCCGAGATCGGGTCGATCCGGCCGAACACGCGGTCGCGGATGTCCGACCAGCGCACCTTGTCCACGGTCGCGTCGATCCCGTAGCGGCCGGCCTCGCGGATCGTCTCGGCGACGTCGGAGGCGTACACGTACATCTTCGTCGGGATGCACCCGACGTTGAGGCACGTCCCCCCGAAGACGCCGTGCTCGACGATGGCGACGTCCTGGTCCTCGAACCGGGAGTCGAGGATCGAGTTGCCCGAGCCCGAGCCGATGATGACGAGGTCGTGGTGCGGCACGCCGACCACGCTACTGCGGCGGCGTGTCCGGCGAATCGGCCACTCTCCGTCGTCGGTCCGGCCACTGCACGTCACCGCCGCCGAACGGTCGGCGGAACCGCCGAACGGCGCCGCTCGTCGACCGTTCACCGCGCCCCGCTCACCCGGCGGTGTCGTTTACCGCTCGAAATCGACCGTTCGTCGTCGCTCAGCGGGGCGAACTCCGGCCGATCGTCTTGTCGGCGCCGGTGGGCTCTGGTCAGGTTCTGCTCCGTCAGGCG
>NZ_JBVPVA010001130.1:0-1033 GCF_055612215.1 Actinomycetospora sp.
AGACGCACGCACGAGCGTTCAGCGCGCACGACGACGGCTCCACCGCGCACGTCCCGCGCGTGCTCGACGCGCCGGTGGTGCTCGTCGTCGACGCCCGCGGCCAGCACCGCTCGGTCGCCGCCCTGCTCCACGGGTTCGCCCACTTCGACCCGCGGGTGCGCCCGGCCGGCGTCGTGCTCAACCGGGTCGGGACCGAGCGGCACGCCGAGGCGCTGCGGGCGGCGTGCGCGGAGGTCGGGGTGCCGGTGCTCGGCGTCGTGCCGCGCCGCGCGGAGCTGGCCGTGCCCTCGAGACACCTCGGCCTGGTCACCGCGGCCGAGCACGGCGACGCGGCCCGGGACGCGGTGGCCGCGATGACCGCCCTGGTGGCCGCCCACGTCGACCTCGACGCGGTCGAGGCCCTCGCCCGGCGCGCCCCCGCGACGCCGGCCGCGTCGTGGGACCCGGCCCTGGAGGTGACGGCACCCGGGGACGGCCCGGCCCCCGTCGTCGCCGTGGCGGGTGGGCCGGCCTTCACCTTCGGCTACCCCGAGCACGCCGAGCTGCTGGCCGCGGCGGGCTGCGAGGTCGTCGTGGTCGACCCGCTGCGCGACGAGGCGCTGCCGGAGGGCACCACCGGGCTCGTCCTGCCCGGCGGGTTCCCCGAGGAGCACCTCGACGACCTCGCCGCGAACGCGCCGCTGCGTGCGGCGGTGCACGCCTTCGCGGCCGCCGGCGGCCCGGTGCACGCGGAGTGCGGGGGGCTGCTCTACCTGGGCAACTCGCTCGACGGGGCACCGATGTGCGGGGTGCTCGACGCCGACGCCGCGATGGGCCCCCGCCTGGCCCTCGGCTATCGCACCGCCACCGCGGCCGCCGACTCGCCCGTCGCCGCGGCCGGGGAGACGGTCAGCGGCCACGAGTTCCACCGCACGGTCACCACGCCGCGCGCCGGGTCGACGCCGGCGTGGCACTGGGCGGCGCACGACGGCGAGGCGGTCACCGAGGGCTTCGTCGCCGGGAACGTCCACGCCTCCTACCTGCACACCCACCC
>NZ_JBVPVA010000428.1:0-3268 GCF_055612215.1 Actinomycetospora sp.
CCGCCTCCGGGCGCATCCGGCTCGACTCGATGGTCACCTCCCACCACCCGCTCGACGACGCCGTCGGGGCGCTGCTCGCGGCGCGGCGCGATCCGCTGGCGCTCAAGGCCGTGGTGCACCCGTCGCAGCGGTAGCGCCGAGCTGGGATCGGTCGCCGACCGCGTAGGCAGGTGATCATGCCGAGGGCACCGGGACGACTCCGGTGCCCTCGACATGATCAACGGCCTAGGCGACCCGGAGCGGGATCCTGCCCGCACCGGGCAGACGATCATGGAACGGTGCGCGGTGGGACGTGCAGGATTTCATGGTCAGTTGCCTACGCGGGATCGAGGCGCCGTCCGGAGGGCGCGCTCGCCCGCTGTCCCCACGCCACGACGACGAGGCACACCAGCGCCACGACGCCGAGGCCCGCGAACAGCGCGCTGTAGGACACGAGGGCGGCCAGCACCGCGAGGACGGCCGGCACGACGAAGCCGAGATAGGCCAGCGCGTAGAACACGGCCGTGAGCCCCGCGAGGTGGCGGGGCGGGGCGATCCGCTGCACCTCCGCGAGCCCGCTGACCAGCGCGAACCCGTACCCGACGCCGAGCACCGTCGCCGAGGCCACCGCGAGCCCGATCCCCGGCGCGGCGGCCGTGACCGCCGCCAGCGCCATCCCGACGGCGGCGAAGGCCTGGCCGATCATCCCGCCCCGGGCGTCGGCGAGCCCGAGCCGCTTCGCCGTGGTCTGCGCCGCGAACCCCGCGACCAGGGTCAGTGCCGTCATCAGGGCCGCGAAGGCGATGGCGCGCCCGGGGACGGCCCGCGCCACGAGCGCGGGGAGCACGGCGTAGGCGACGCCCGCGCAGGTGAAGACCCACGGCGCGACGGGCGCGACGACCGTCCGGAACTCGCGGTGCTCGCCGATCGGGACGCGCAGGTCGTCGCGGAGCCGCCGGGTGGGGGCCTGGCCGCGGTCGAGCGTCTCCGCGGTCCGCAGCGCGACGAGGCCCAGCGGGAGGCCCACCACGACGTGGACGACGTAGGAGAGCACCTCGGGCCAGGGTGCCCACTGCGCGAGCAGGCCGGCGGCCACCGGGCCGAGCAGGAAGCCCAGCGTCAGCGACATCGCGGCCCGGGACGCGCCCCCGGTCGCCGTCGCGCCCCGCAGCGAGGAGAGCTCGCTGATCCAGGTCGACCCGACCGCCATCGCGATCCCCAGCGCGACCCCGGCCAGGACGCGGCCCGCGAACAGCACCGGCACCACGTCGCCGCCCACCGCGAGCACGAGGCTCGCGAGGATCGCGACCGGCGGGGCGGCGAGCATGAGCGGCTTGCGGCCGAACCGGTCGGAGAGCGGACCGCCGACGAGCATGCCGGGGACGATCCCGAGCACGTAGGCGCCGAGCAGCACGTCGACGACCGCCGACGAGAATCCGCCGAGCTCGCGGTACATGACCATGAGCGGGGTGAACTGGTTGCCGCCCCAGGCGACGGTGAACAGGGCGAGCCCGACCGGCAGCCAGCCCGTCGAGCCCGCGACGCGGCCGGGCGTCGGATCGGGTCGGACCGTGGCTCTCGCCGTCATCGGGTGCCTCCTCGTCGGTGGGTGTGGTCGAGGTGCGTGACGAGGGCGCGCCCGAAGGCGGCGACGTCGCCGGCCGCGAGGAGGTCCCGCAGCTCGCGGTGCTCGTCGAGCACGGTGGCCGCCGCGGCGCTGCGGCCCCGCACGGAGTCGGCCGTCATGCGCTGCTGGCGCTCGCGCAACGTCCGGTAGAAGCCCGCGAGCAGGGAGTTCCGCCCGGCGTCGGCGACGAGGCGGTGGAACTCCGCGTCCGCCTCGGTGTACCCGGGGAGGTCGCCGGCCTCGAGTGACGCGTGCTGCCGGGCGATCACCGCGTCCAGCGCCTCGACGAGGGCGGCGAGATCGTCGGGGCGGGTGACGACGTCCGTCGCGGCGTGCGTCTCGAGCAGGGCACGCGCGTCGAGGACCTCGTCGATCTCGTGCGGCGCGACCGGGACGACCAGGGCGCCGCGCTTCGGGAAGAGGCGCAGCCACCCCTCGACCTCCAGGCGCAGGAACGCCTCGCGCACCGGGGTGCGGCTCACGCCCAGCGTCGTCGAGACCTCGCCCTCGCTCACCATGCGCCCGCCCTCGAGCTCGCCGGTGAGCACGCTGTCCTTCACGTGGCGGTACACGACCTCGGCGGCTGAGATACCGCTTGTGTCGGACATAGATACAACGTAACGGCGACGGCGGGCCGGAGCAACTCCGGCCCGGCCGACTCCTCAGTCCTCGGCGCCCGTCCGCGGGGTCAGGCCGGCCGCCCGGATGCCCGCGACGACCGCCTCCTCGTCGGCGGTCGACGCGTCGCCCGACGCGCCCACGGCCCCGATGACCTCGCCGTCGGCGTCGCACACGAACACCCCGCCGGGCACGGAGAAGACCTTCCCGCCGGCGAGGGCGGCGACCGAGGTGAAGAACTCGGGGGAGTCGGACGCGCGCGCGGCGATCGCCCGGCTGTCCATCATCAGGCCGATGACGCCGTGCGCCTTCGCGATCGCCACGTCCGGGCGCAGGAAGCCCGACCCGTCGGCGCGGCCGAGCGCGACCAGGTGGCCTCCGGTGTCGAGGACGGCGACGGTGAGGGGCTTGTACCCGGCCTCCCGGCCGTGGTCGAGGGCCGCGTCGACGATGGTGCGGGCGTGCTCGTAGGTCAGGGCGCTCATGGGCCGGGTGCCTACCACCCGACGGGGCCGCGGGCGCGCCGGAGCGACACACCGTGCGGCGGGACACGATCACATGGACGTCGGCCCCGGCGACGGTCCCGACTTCGCGGTCCGCGTCGACGGGTCGTCGGACTGGACGGCTGACCGGACTGGACCGCGTCCTGCGCGCGGCGGACGCGAGCGCGCTGGACGCCCGGTCGCACGGGTGATCTAGTCGGGTCATGACGACGTCCGTGGCCGCGACCGGCTCGGCCCTCCCCGAGCACCTCGAGACCCTCGCCGTGTACCGCGAGACCCCCGCCGCCCACGTGGCCGAGGTGTCGCTGACCGCGCGGGCCATGGCGCCCGCCTTCTTCGCCGAGCTGCCCGCCGTCGTGGCGGCGCTCGACGCCGACCCGGACGTCCGCGCGATCGTCGTCACCGGCGCCGAGGGCCGCTTCTCCTACGGGCTCGACCTGCGCGCGGCCACCGCGTCGCTGGGCAGCGTGCTCACCGACCCGACCGCCGGCGCCCGCGAGCAGTTCCTGCACCACCTGCGCGATCTCCAGCGCTCGATCAC
>NZ_JBVPVA010000094.1:0-1187 GCF_055612215.1 Actinomycetospora sp.
GACCTCGTCCGCGACCCGGGCGAGCGCGTCGTCGAGGTGGGCGAGCGCGGGCAGGTCCGGAGGCGTGTCCACCAGGTGCGGCGGCCCGCCGAGGCTCGCGACGGCCATCATCTCGGCCATGGCCCCGCGACGGCCCAGGGCTGCCACGAACCGGGCGGTCAGGGCGTCGACGGCTGGGCCGGGTGCGCTCACGGAGGGGTGGGCCGGTAGAGGATCGAGCGGGTGTTCTCCTCGGAGTAGTACGCCTCCATCTCGGCGAGCGTCATGTCGTCGGTGGTGCGCTTCGCCATCTGCGCGATGCTCGGGAGGTCGTCCTCGGGCCACGTCTCCGGTTCCCACAGCCCGGAGCGCAGGAAGGCCTTCGCGCAGTGGGTGAAGACCTCCTCGACGCCGACCTCGAGCACCAGCCGCGGGACGTGGCCCTTGTGGCTGAGCCCCTCGGCGTAGGGCGGGTCGAGCAGGATCCGGGCGGTCCCGTTCACGCGCAGCGTGTCGGTGCGCCGGGGCACGAGGAAGATCAGCCCGACGCGCGGGTTCTCGAGGATGTTGAGGAACCCGTCGACGCGACGGTTCCCGGGCCGGTCGGGCACCACGAGCGTGCGGTCGTCGAGCACGTGCACCGAGCCCGCCGGGTCGCCCTTGGGGGAGACGTCGAGCGAACCGTCGCCGCCCGCCGTCGCGACCATCTGGAAGGGACTGCGCGCGATGAACGCGCGGTCGACGTCGTCGAGCCGGTCGCGCTGCTTGACGACGGCGCGCCGCACCGGTTCCCCGACGACGTCGCGGAGCTGCTCGGCGCTGGTGATCTCGGTCCCGCCCGCTCGGTCCACCGCTCGATCCTAGTCCGTCAGGCCAGCGCCTTCTCCAGGCTCCGGGCGGCGGCGAGCAGGTCGTTGGCCCACCGCGAGCCCGGTTTGCGCCCGATGCGGTCCACCGGACCGGAGACCGAGACCGCCGCCACGACGCCGCCGTCGGGCCCCCGGACGGGCGCCGACACGCTCGCCACCCCGGCCTCGCGCTCCGCGACGCTCTGGGCCCAGCCCCGCCGCCGGACCTCCGCGAGCAGGTCGCCGCCGAACACCTCGGCCGGCGTCCGCCCGTCGACGAGGGCCACGTCGGGCTCCGACCAGGCGGCGAGGACCCGCGCCCCCGAGCCCGCCGTCATGGGCAGCCGCACCCCGACCGGC
>NZ_JBVPVA010000171.1:0-5039 GCF_055612215.1 Actinomycetospora sp.
GACGGCCCGGCCGTGGTGGGCGTGGTCCTCGTCGTGGTCGGGTGGCTGGTCAAGGCGGCCGCGGTGCCGTTCCACTTCTGGCTCGCCGACGCCCACGCCGTCGCCCCGACCCCGGTGTGCGTGCTGTTCTCCGGGGTCATGGCCCCGCTCGGGGTGTACGGCGTCGCCCGCGTGGGCGCCGTCGTCGCGCCCGGCGTCCCGGCCATCGCCCCGGTGCTCGTGGCCGTCGGTGTGGTGACCGCCGTGCTCGGCGCCGTCCTGTGCGTCCTGCAGCGCAACCTCAAGCGCCTGCTCGCCTACTCGACGATCGCGCACATCGGCCTCTTCCTCGTCGGTGCGGCCGACGGCGGGACCCGCGCCTGGCTGGTCTACCTCGCCGGCCACGCCGGGGTGAAGGCGGCGCTGTTCCTGGTGGTCGGGGTGCTCCTGGCGCGCTTCGGCAGCGTCGACGAGATCGACCTGCACGGCGCGGGCCGCACCGGCACGGCCGCGGACCGTGCGACGGCGGCGCTCTTCGGGATCGCCGCGCTCGCGCTGGCCGGGCTGCCCCCGTTCGGCGCCGGGCTCGGCAAGGCCGCGCTGGAGGAGTCGGTGCCCGGGGTGCTCGTGCCCGTCGTCGTCGGCGTCTCCGTCGTGACCGGCGCCGCGGTGCTGCGCGCGGGGCTGCGGGTGTTCCTCGGGGTCGGCCCGCGCCCGACGCGGAGCCCCGACCCCGAGCGGACCAGCGGCGAGGGCGAGGAGCGGGAGACGACCGGCCGCCTCGAGAAGGCCCCGACGACGATGCTCGCCGCGGCGGTGGTCCTGCTGGCGGCGGCGCTCGCGGTCGGGCTCGTCCCGCTGATCGGCCAGGTCGGCGCGGACGCCGGGGAACGGCTCGCCGACGGCGCCGGCTACCGCGCCGCCGTGCTCGGGACGGCCCCGGCCGAGGCCCCGGTGGAGGCGGTGTCGTGGCACCTCGTCGGCGTCGTGGCCGGGCTCGCGACGACCGCCGCGGCCCTGGCGCTCGCGCTGGGCGTCCTCGCCCTCGGCCGGGTCCCGGGCCGGGCCCGGACCCCGGTGCGGCGGGCGCTGCGGCCGGTCGTGGTGGGCCTCGAGCGCCTGCACTCCGGGCACGTCGGCGACTACGTGGCCTGGTTGCTGTTCGGCGCCGCCGTCATCGGGATCGCCGTCGCCGCCCCGACCCTGGGGTGACGGCCCCGCCGGGCTGTCCACCCGGCACGCACTAGGCAGCTCGGGTCGGCCGTAGACCGCCGCGTCAGCGACGCTAGGCAGTTGATCATGTCGAGGGCACCACGGGGTCGTGGTGCCCTCGACATGATCAACTGCCTAGCGAGGAGAACGGGGAGGGCCTCCCCGCCCGCGGCTGCACGTGGTGAGGGCCTCGAGCAGCGGGGCCAGGCGGTGGCCCTCCGCCGAGAGCGCGTACTCGGTGCGGGGCGGGCGGGTGTCGAGCACCCGCCGCTCGAGCAGTCCGGCCGACTCGAGGTCGGCCAGGCGCGCCGCCAATGTGGCCGGCGGCACCTGGCCGAGCGCCTGCTCGAACTCCGAGAACCGGGCCGCACCGAGGTGCGCGGCGTAGAGCACCGAGAGCGACCAGCGTCGCTCCAGCAGTGCCGTCAGCGCGCGCACCTCGGGCGGGACCGGCTCACGCGAGCACATCTCAGGCGGCCACCCCGAGGTCCGGGGCCGAGACGGGCTCGGTCGCCGGCTCCAGCGCCACGTCGAGGACCTCGCTGATGGTCATCGACGGGTGGAACTCCAGCACCGCGGCGACGTCGGCCGGGACGTCGTCGAGGTCGGCGCGGTTGCGCTCCGGGACGACGATCTGCGTCAGGCCGGCCGCGTGCGCGGCCAGCACCTTCTGCTTCACCCCGCCGATCGGGAGCACCCGACCCTGCAGCGTGAGCTCACCGGTCATCGCGACGGTGTGGCGCACCGGTCGCCCGGTGAGCAGCGACACCAGCGCGGTGGCCATGGTGACGCCGGCCGACGGCCCGTCCTTCGGGATCGCGCCCGCGGGGACGTGCACGTGGAACGAGCGCCCCGTGAACGCGTCCTCGGCGATGCCCAGGTCCGTGGCGTGCGAGCGCACCCACGAGAGGGCGATCCGGGCCGACTCCTTCATGACGTCGCCGAGCTGGCCGGTGAGGATGAGGCCCTCGTCCCCGACCATGGATGCCGCCTCGATGAACAGGACGTCGCCGCCCGCGCCGGTCACGGCCATGCCGGTCGCGACGCCGGGCACCGCGGTCCGCTCGACGGCCTCGGTGAAGACCCGCTGCCGCCCGAGGTGGCGCCGCACGACCTCGGTGTCCACCACGACCCGCCCCGACCCGGAGGCGACCTCCGTGGCGATCTTGCGGGTCAGCTTGCCCAGCGCCCGGTCGAGCTGCCGGACGCCCGACTCGCGGGTGTACTCCGACACCACGAGGCGCAACGCCGACTCGTCGGCGGTCACGTCGTCGGTCGTCAGACCGGCACTCGTGACCTGGCGGGGCAGCAGGTGGTCGCGGGCGATGGCGACCTTCTCCTCGACGGTGTAGCCGTCGAAGGAGATGACCTCCATGCGGTCGAGCAGCGGGCCCGGGATCGTGTCGAGCTGGTTGGCCGTCGCCAGGAACACCACCTGCGAGAGGTCGATCTCGACGTCGAGGTAGTGGTCGCGGAACGCGTGGTTCTGCGCCGGGTCGAGCACCTCCAGCAGCGCGGCGGACGGGTCGCCGCGCCAGTCGGCGCCGACCTTGTCCACCTCGTCGAGAAGGATCACCGGGTTCATCGTGCCCGCATCGCGCAGGGCCCGCACCAGGCGGCCGGGCAGGGCGCCGACGTAGGTCCGCCGGTGACCGCGGATCTCGGCCTCGTCGCGGACGCCGCCGAGCGACATCCGGACGAACTCGCGGCCCATCGCGCGGGCCACCGACTCGCCGATCGAGGTCTTGCCGGTGCCGGGCGGCCCGACCAGCGTGAGGATCGTGCCGGCCTTGCGGTCGGCCTCGACACCCCGGTCGCGACGCAGCTTGCGCACGGCCAGGTACTCGACGATGCGGTCCTTGACGTCCTCGAGGCCGGTGTGGTCGGCGTCGAGCACGGTGCGGGCCGCGGCCGGGTCGAGCTGCTCCTCGGAGAGCGACGCCCACGGCAGGGCCAGCAGCCAGTCGAGGTAGGTCCGGATCATCGAGGACTCACCGGACTGCTCGCCGGTCCGCTCCAGGCGGGCCAGCTCGCGCTCGGCCTGCTCGCGCACGTGGTCGGGCATGCCGGCCTCGGCGATCTTCGTGCGGTACCCGTCGGGGCCGTCGGCACCGGAGTCGTCGGACCCCTCGCCGAGCTCCTTGCGGATCGACTCCAGCTGGCGGCGCAGCACGTACTCGCGCTGGGCCTTCGCCGCGCCGGACTCGACGTCCTCGCGCAGCGTCTTGCGCACCTGCAGCTCGGCGAGCCGCTCGCGCTGCAGCCGCACGGCCAGCTCGAGGCGCTCCCGCACGTCGAGCGTCTCGAGCAGCGCCACCTTCTCGGCGTAGGGAATCTCGGGCGCCCAGCCGGCGGTGTCGGCCAGGGCGCCGGGCTCGTCGATGCCACGCAGCAGCGCGGCACCCCGGCCGTCGTCGCCGCGCAGCTCGAGGACCTCCTCGACCACCGCGCGGTAGGTGGTCTCCAGCTCACGGATCCGGCCGTCGCGCTCGGTGGCGTCCGGGTGGTGCTCCACGTCGACGCGCAGGCGTCCCGCGTCGTCGGCACTGCCCGTCCCGGCCTTGCCGCGGTGCAGCGCGGAGAGCTGCACGGCGGTCACGCCGTTGGGCATGCGGGTGCGGTCCGCGACGTCGGCGACGGTCCCGACCGCGGCGAAGCGGCCCTCGTGGCGCGGGACGAGCAGGACCTGCTCACCCTTCTCGGCGCCGACCTCGGCAGCCGGGACCACGAGGCTCATGCCGGGGAAGATCACGTTGTCGTCGACGGGGACCAGCAACAGCTCGGTCATCTCGTCACCCCATCACTCGTACTGATAGCCGCTACAAGCGTTGAAGCGCCTTCAGTATTCCGCGACGGCGTCCCGGAGCGCGAGGGCGTCGTGCGGGGCGTGGCCCTCGGCGTCGTTGTCGAAGTAGACGAGGACCTCCCGGCCCTCGGCCGCCCACCCGTCGGCCTTCGCGGCCCAGCCCCGCAGCGCGGCCGCGTCGTACCGGCTCCGGTAGAGCTCGTCGTGGCCGTGGAGGCGGACGTAGACGAGGTCGGTGGTCACCTCCTCGAAGCAGGGGATGCCGGCCCCGTCGGAGACGACCAGGGCCACGCCGTGGGCGCGCAGGAGGGCGACGACGTCCGCGGTGGCGAAGCTCGGGTGGCGCGGCTCGAGGGCGTGGCGGATCGGCCGGTCCTCGTCGGTGACCGTGCAGGGGTCGGGGACCCGGTCGGTGTGGGCGGCGCCGAGCGCGGCCGCCTCGCCGGTCGACCGCGGGAGCATCCGCAGGAACCCCTCGATACGCTCGGGGTCCCACCCGAGGTTCGGCGGGAGCTGCCAGAGGATCGGGCCGAGCTTCTCCCCGAGCGCGAGCGGACCGGAGGCGAGGAACCGGCCCAGTGGCTCCTCGACGTCGCGCAACTTCTTCATGTGCGTCAGGTAGCGGCTGCCCTTCACCGCGAACCGGAAGTCCTCCGGCGTGGCCGCCGCCCAGGCGCGGAACGACGAGGCCCGCTGCAGCGAGTAGAAGGTGCCGTTGATCTCGGCGGTGTCCAGCCGCCCGGACAGGTACTCGAGGCGGCGGCGCCGGGCCAGCCCGTCCGGGAAGAACGTGCCCTGCCAGTGGTCGTAGGTCCATCCCGAGGTGCCCACGCGCACCCGGCCCCGCCCCGTCCCGGCCATCGCGGTGATCGTAGGCGCGGCCGCGCGTCGGGCGGATGGGAGGATCGTCGGGTGGTCGCACTGGTCACCGGCGTCGTCGCCCTGGTCATCGTGACCGCGGTCGTCCGCGCCGGCGCACGTCGGACGGGGGTCCCCGACCCCATCGCCCTGCTCCTCGTGGGCATCGCGCTCTCGTGGGTGC
>NZ_JBVPVA010000226.1:0-10391 GCF_055612215.1 Actinomycetospora sp.
CGCCTCGAGGTCGAGGACGCGGGCGAGCACGACCTTCTCCAGCTCGCCGAGCGACATCCGGCGCAGGGCGTCGGCGACCATCGCCTCGTAGCCGGCCGGCTCGGGCACCGACCGCGCACCCCAGCGCGGGCCGGGGCCCCCTGCAGCGGGGACGGGGACCGAGCGCCCCAGCGGCGGCGACCAGGTCACGCGACGGGGCACGACGAGCGCCGCCTTGCCCGTAGGGTCGAACGGGAGGGCCCCGACGACGACCGCCGGCTCCCGCTCGGACGCGACCAGGTCGGCGAGCACCCCACCGACGTCGTCGGGATCGTCGAGACGGTGGACCGCGCCCTCGGCCAGCAGGCCGCCGCGCGGACCCGAGAACCAGGTGCCGCGCCCGGAGCGCCACCGGGCGAGCAGCGCCGCGGGGTCACCGGAGGGTCCCCGGACGGCGGCCGCGACGGCTCGCAGATCCACCGCGCTCTCGCTGGTCACCTGGCGACTCCCTTCCGGCGTGGCCCACGGCTGGCATCGTTGGGGGGACGCCGACTACATCCCACTCTCGCCCGGTCCGCCCGGCCCGGCCACGTGAGCCGTACCGCACGAGAGGTACACGACTGATGACGCTCCGCCCCTCGAGGTCCCTCCGAGACGACCTCGCCCTCGGGGGACGGATCACCGCGATGCGTCTCGGGGGCCTCGCGCTGGCCCTGCGCGGTGATCCCGTCGCCCGGCTCATGCACAAGCCCTGGCGGTACGACCCGTACCCCACCTACGCGGCGGTCCGTGGCGAGGGTCTCGCACGCAGCCGGGTCGGGCTCTCGGCGGTCGGGACCCACGCGCTCTGCGAGCAGGTCCTGCGCGACCGGCGCTTCGGCGTGCGCCTCGCCGACGGCCGCCCGCCGTTCGCCCCGGAGGACGCGGAGTCCTCCCTGCTCGAGCCGGTCGACCTGTCGCTGCTCGGGATGGACCCGCCCGATCACACGCGTCTGCGCCGCCTCGCCGCGCCGACGTTCACCCCGAAGCGGCTGGAGCGCTACCGGACGGTGGCGGAGGAGATCACCGGGAGACTCCTGGACGACGCCGCCGCCCGCGGCCGGTTCGACCTGGTGCGCGACCTCGCCGCCCCGCTGCCCATCACGGTCATCGCCCGGCTGCTCGCCATCCCCTCGGTCGACGCGGACCGCTTCGCCCGCTGGGGCCGGGCGCTGGCGACCGCGCTGGACGGCGTCCGGTCCGTGGCCCACGCCCACGAGCTCTCCCGCACCACCGCCGAGGCGCGGGAGCTGTTCACCGACCTCGTCGACCGCCGCCGCGCGGACCCAGGCGAGGACGTGGTGTCGCAGCTCGTCGGTGCCCTGGACGCCGGGCAGATGTCCCTCGACGAGCTGGTCTCGCTGGCCCAGCTGCTGCTGGTCGCGGGCTTCGAGACGACCACCAACCTCGTCGGGAACGCCGTGCGCGCCCTGCAGGCCACCCCCGGCCAGTGGGAGGCGCTCGTCGCGGACCCGTCGCTCGCGGGCGGCGCGGTGGAGGAGACGCTGCGCTACGACCCGCCGGTGCAGCTGACCGCGCGGATCGCGCACGAGGACACCGAGCTCGCCGGGGTGCCGTTCCGGCGGAACTGGGGCGTGCTCGTCCTCGTCGCCGCGGCAGGCCGCGATCCGGCGGCGCACCCCGACCCGGACCGTTTCGACCTGCACCGGGTCCCGACGACGCCGCACCTCGCCTTCTCGGGCGGCGCGCACTACTGCCTGGGCGCCGCGCTCGCCCGACTCGAGGGCGAGGTGGCGCTGCGGATGCTCGCCGAGCGGGTGCCGGGCCTGCGCCGGGCCGGACGGGTGGTGCCGAAGACGGCGACCATCCTCCGCGGCCCGCGCACGTTCCCGGTGGCCGCCTGAGCCCCGTCTCGGCAACGGGACGTTCCTGACGCCCGACGCCAGGAACCCGGCGTCCGGGGCCGCGCCCCCGCCGAACGGACGGGAGGTGGTGTCGCCGACGACCGCGCCGGGCACGCGAGCGGCATGCCTGCGATCCCCGCCATCCACCACGTCGCGATGTCCGTGAGCGACCTCGCGGTCAGCGAGCCCTTCTATCAGAAGCTCTTCGGCGCCGAGCCCGCGATGACCCTCGCCGACGGCCCCTTCCAGCGGCGCGTCTTCGCGCTCGCGGACGGCCAGCTCTTCGGGCTCACCCAGCACGACACCGCCTCGGGCGACGACCGTTTCGACCCGGTCCGCGTCGGGCTCGACCACGTCGGGTTCGGCTGCTCCGACCCCGACGCGGTGGCCGCCTGGCGGGACCACCTCGACGCCGTCGGGATCGAGCACAGCGGCATCGTCGAGGCCGACTACGGGCTGGCGCTGTCGGTGAAGGACCCGGACGGCAACGCGCTCGAGTTCTTCATGCTGGCCGGCTGACGGTCGGAGGCCGTCGACGAAGCGGATCGACTGCCACTGGGTGCAAGCGTCGACGCTTCGCTGGCACTGGTGGCCGGGGCGGCGCAGGACCCGGTCAGCCGGCCGGGACCGGCATCGGGGCCCGGCGCGCGAACTCCGGCGCGTGCTCGGGCAGCGCGCCGACGCCGACCAGCCGCGCCGGCACCCACTGCAGGACCGGGAAGCGGTCGATGAGCCGGACCGGCAGCGGGATCTCGGTGTCCTGCTGCCCCGTGAAGTCCGAGGAGAGCAGCGGCGCCAGCACCCGGCGGTGGGCGAGGTCCTGCAGGGTCTGCGTGACCACGGTCGGGAAGGTGCGGCGACGCTGCACCGACGACGCCGCCGTCGCCACCGCGGCCGCGTCCCCCGCGCGCAGCGGTCCGGCGAGCACCCGGCCGGCGGCCACCGCGTCCTGGATCGCCAGGTTGATCCCGACCCCGCCGACGGGGGACATGGCGTGCGCCGCGTCCCCGATGCAGAGCAGCCCGGGCGCCGACCAGCGCCGGAGCCGGTCGAGCGAGACCTCGAGCAGCTTCACGTCGTCCCAGTCCGCGATCGCGTCGAGCCGGCCCGCCATCCACGGGTTCATGTCCTCGATGAAGTCGCGGAACACCTGGATCGACCCCGAGCGCAGCCGCGCGTCGGTGCCCTTCCCGATGATCAGGGCGCACTGGTAGTAGTCGCCGCGGTCGAGCAGGACCATGAACCGGCCGCGTCCCATCCGACCCAGGCCGCCGTCGGGGTCGCCCTCGTGGCGCGGGACCCGGAACCACTCGACGTCGAGCGGCACGTCGTAGCGGTGGAGCGGGAGCCCGGACTCGGCGCGCAGTCGCGAGTCGCGTCCGTCGCAGGCCACGACGAGGTCGGCGGACAGCTCGGACTCAGGGCCGAGGGTGCCGTCCTCGGCCCGGTCGGCCAGCCGGACCCCGGTCACCCGGTCACCGGTGCGCACCGTGCCCGTGACCTCGGTGTTCATCCGCAGCGTGAAGGTCGGCTCCTCCTCGGCCGCGGTCGCGAGCATGTCGAGCAGGTGCCACTGCGGGACCATCGCGACCATCGGGTGCGGCGCGTCGAGCCGCGTCAGGTCCGCGAAGTCCACCTCCCCGGCATCGAGCCGCACGCGCGCGTGGGTCAGCGCCCGGTAGGGCAGCGCGTCGAAGCGCGGCCACAGCCCCAGCTCGTCGAGCAGCGTCAGCGTCGAGGTGTGGACGGTGTCGCCGCGGAAGTCGCGCAGGAAGTCGCCGTGCTTCTCGAGCACCGTGACCTCGACGCCGGCCCTCGCGAGCAGCAGACCCAGGATCATCCCGGCGGGGCCGCCCCCGACGACGCAGCAGGTCGTCCTCGACGTCGTCTCCTCGGTCACCGTGACCGCCTCCTCGTATAGCGAATGTTCTTTCACTATGATGGACCCCGCGGGCACCAGCGTCAAGGCGAACAACCGTTCACGAAAGCGGGAGGGTGGGTCCGGTTTGCCCCGAATCACCGATGAGCGCCGCGAGGCACGCCGCACCGAGATCGTGGCCGCGGCACGACGATGCTTCGCGCGCGACGGCTTCCACCAGACCTCGATGCCCGACATCGCGCGCGAGGCGGGGATGTCGGCCGGGGCGTTCTACCGGTACTTCCCGAGCAAGGAGGACGTGATCGTCGAGATCGCCGGCCAGGCCTTCGGGGCCATGGCCGGGCGCATCGGGGCGGCCGGCGACGGGCGCCCCCCGGCCATCGGCGACATCGTCGCGGCCGTCGTCGGCCCGATGGGCAGCGAGACGATCACGCTGCCCTCGGGTGAGGTCGTCCCGACCGCCGAGCTGGCCCGCTGCGGGGTCCAGGCCTGGGCCGAGCTGCTGCGCGACGAGTCGCTGCGCCAGCGCGCGGCGCTCGGGTTCGACGCCGTCCGGAACGGGATCGCGCAGACGCTGCGACGGGGGCAGGAGGGCGGGGTCGTGCCCGCCGAGCTCGACCCCGACGACGGGGCCCGCGTCGTCATCGCCCTGCTGCCCGGCTTCATCCTGCAGCGCCAGGCCTTCGGGCTCGAGGACGTCGACGGCTTCGTCCGGGCCGTCCACACGCTGCTGGGCCGGGCCCCGGCCGTCGAGCCGTCCGGCTGATCGACATCGGTGCGAGGATCACCCCTCGTGAGGAACCCGTTGCGGCGGCTGCGCCGACTCCGGCGCGAGGCCGCCGTCGTCCGTGACGTCGAGGCCCACGTGCCGCCGGGTCCGCCGTGGACGAACATCCGCGACGTCGCCGGGCTCCCCACCGTCGACGGCCGCCGCACGCGGCCGGGCGTGCTCCTGCGCGGGGACGCCCCCTTCGCCGACGACGGCCCGGCCTCGCCCGGCTGGCCCGAGGGCCTGGCGTGGCCCCCGGGGGTGGCGATCGACCTGCGCGGCGACCGCGAGCTCGACCACCCCTACCCGCTGTCCGGGGAGACCACCCGCTGGGTGCACCTGCCCCTGGTCGACTCGCTGTCCCCGGAGCTGCTCGCCCGCGGCCGCGACGACGGGCTCGAGGCGGGCGAGCTCTACCTCGGCCTGCTCGACGCCGCGAAGAGCTGGCTCCCGACGATGCTCGACGCCGCGATCGACGGGCCCCACCCGGTCCTCGTGCACTGCGCCGCGGGCAAGGACCGCACCGGGGTGGCCGTCGCGCTGCTGCTGCGCCTCGCCGGGGTCACCCGGGCCGCCGTCGACGCCGACTTCACCCGCACCAACGCCCGCCGCGTGGGCCTGCAGCGGCGGCTGGAACGGCGCGGCGCGATCCGTCCCGGGGTGGTCCCGCCCGGCGACGTCGGGGTGCGCCGCGAACACATCGTCCCGGTGCTCGACCGCCTCGACGGGGACGGCGCCGCGCAGGTCGCGGCCGCCGCCGGCGTCGACGACGAGCGGGTGGAGCAGTGGCGGACGGTCCTCCTGGCCTAACGCCGCGTACGCGTTGTGCCCGGCCACAACCCGCGGGTGACAAAGGCTGTCGCGCGGGACAGTGCCGCGCCGCCGGGCCCCCGGGAGACTGGAGATCGACAGTCACGACGACCCGGACGGTGGATCCATGACGACGCCCGCGACCTGCCCCTGCTGTGGGGTCGTGGTCATGCCGGACGAGTTGAGCTACGACTTCGCGGGCGAGACCGTCGCCTCGCTGACCCGCGAGGTCGCCTACCTCCGCGAAACGGTGGCGCACCTGCGGGCCGCGGTGCACGCCGGCGCCACCCGCGCCGTCCCCCGCCCGGCCCCGATCGAGGCCATCGCGGGCTAGCCCAGCAGCGCCCCCAGGCGGGACACCGCCTCGGCGAGCCCGTCCGGCGTACCCGGGCGGCGCACGACGACGCCGTCGACGAGACCCTCCGCCACCGCCGCCGCCACCAGGTCGGCGGCGAGGTCCAGGCCCGCCGCCGGGTCCTCCCCCGCCCGGCGCGCGGTGGCGAGCACCGGCTCGGGCAGCACGACGTCGGGCACCTCGTGGCGCAGCTGCTCGGCCTCCGCGAAGCCCGACAGCGGGACCACGGTCATCAGCAGCGGTACCCGCGTGCGCGTGGCCTCGAGGCCGGCGCGGACCCGGCGCAGCCGACCGAGCTCGTAGACCGGCCGGGTGACCAGGTACTCCGCGCCCGCCTCCACCTTCGCCCGCACCCGGCCGAGCTCGCGGTCGAGGTCGTCGGCTCCCGGTGTGACCCGGACACCGACCCGGAAGGGGCACGCCACGGGCAGCGACGACCCGTCGGGGTCGACCCCGCGCGCCAACGACGCCGCGAGCTCGACGAGCCCCACGGCGTCGACCTCCCACACCCCGTCGCGCACCGGGCGGTCGGCGTGCACGGGCGGGTTGCCGGTCTCGCACACGAGCGCGTGGACGCCCAGCGCGTCGAGCCCGAGCAGGTCGGCCTGCAGCGCCATCCGGCTGGTGTTCCAGCTGGTCACGGTGAGCATGACGTCGGCCGCGGCGGTGTCCTGCAGGCCCGCGGCGACCGCGGCGGCGCTGGTGCGGGGCCGGCGGGTCCGCTCGCGGCCCGACCAGAGCACCTGCGCACCCGCACCCAGCGCCGCCCGCCCGCGCGCCAGGCACGTCGCGAGGTCGTCCGCCCCCGTCCCGCCGGCCTCCGCGACGAGCAGCGCCGTGCGCCGCCGCGGCCACCCGTCCAGCCACCGGCCGAGCGCGCCCCGCCCCGGCCCCGGAGCGTCGCCCTCGGCGGCGCCGAGCGCCGCGTCCTCGGCCTCGACGTCGGGCAGCGGCACGGTCGCCGGCCGGCCGCCGACGGTGACGAGGGGGCGCTGCGGCGCGGGCGAGGCCTCCAGCAGCAGCGGGTCCGGCGCCGCGGCGAGCGCGGCCGCGGCGGCGGCGACGTGCGCGGGCGTCGTGCCGCAGCACCCGCCGACGAGGCGGGCCCCCGCGGCGACGTAGTGGGCGGCGTAGCGGCCGAAGTGCGCGGTGTCGGAGGCGAAGCGCACCGAGCGGTCGGACACGACGTGGGGCAGGCCGGCGTTGGGCAGGGCGCTGACCAGCACGCCCTCGGGGACGGCCGCGGCCATCCGCCGCACCACGGTCAGCAGGCCCTGCGGCCCCAGCGTGCAGTTCGTCCCGACGGCGACCGGCCGCAGCGCACCCACGATCGCCGCGACCTGCTCCGGGGTCTCCCCGTGGGTCGTGACCGGGGCGCCGTCCTCGTCGACGAAGGTGGCCTGGGCGACGATCGGCAGGTCGCTGGCCTCCCGCGCCGCCGCCACGGCCTCGGCGAGCTCCTCGGCGTGCGCGAACGTCTCGAGCACCAGCAGGTCGACCCCGCCCTCGTCGAGCGCGGCGACCTGCTCCCGGACCGCGGCGCGGACC
This sequence comes from Actinomycetospora sp., assembly GCF_055612215.1. Classification (NCBI taxonomy): domain Bacteria; kingdom Bacillati; phylum Actinomycetota; class Actinomycetes; order Pseudonocardiales; family Pseudonocardiaceae; genus Actinomycetospora; species Actinomycetospora sp. The sequence continues at coordinate 7,245 of NZ_JBVPVA010000226.1, forward strand.
AGCGCGGCCTCCGGGGGCGGGCCCGCGGCCCGCGGCGAGGTGGCCGGGGACACCGACCCCGCGACGTACACCGGCCGCGACGGGGCCGCGTCCCCGACGACCTCGCGGGCCAGCCGCGCGGCGGCGAGGTTGACGTCGCGGACGCGGGCGCCCAGCCCGTGGCGGGCCAGGCGCAGCCGGCTCGCCCCGTAGGTGTGGGTCTGCAGGACCTCGGCGCCGGCGTCGAGGTAGCGCCGGTGCAGCGCCCCGACCAGCTCCGGGGCGAACAGCGCGAGCTCGCTGCCCGCCCCCTCGACGCGGGCGCCGGTGGCCTGGGCGAGGGTCCCCATCGCGCCGTCGCCGAGCAGCGGTCGCGCGGCGAGCTCGTCGGCGAACCCGCTCACTCCATCCACCCGAGGATCTCGAGGGCGACCTGGGCGGCGAGGCGGTCGTGGTAGCGCTCGAGGGCCAGCCCGGAGAGCTCCTCGGCGCGCCGCAGCCGGTACCCGACGGTGTTGGGGTGCACCGAGAGGGCCTTCGCGGTGCGCTGCGGGCTGCCGTCCTCGCGGAAGTAGCGGGCGAGGGTGCGGATCAGCTCCAGGGTGCGCTCGGAGTCGTCGGTGGCCAGGCGCCCGAGCACCTCGCGCGCGAACGTCCGGGCGTCCTCGGGGTCGGGGACCTGCAGGAGCAGCCGGTGCACGCCGAGGTCGTCGAAGCGCAGCAGCCGGCCCTCCCGCCCGAGGCGCCGGGCGGCCTCGACGGTGCGCCGCGCCTGGTCGTAGGAGCGCGGCAACCCGGCGACGTCGTCGACCTCGCGCCCCAGGGCGACCGTCACCGGCCATCCCCGGTCGGCGTCGCGGCCGCGGGCGAGCGCGACGGCGGTGGCGGTCCCGACGGCGACCGGGTCGGCGGCGGCCGGGACGAGTGCGACGACCTCGTGGTCGCGCACCACGGCGAGGACCCCGGGGACGAGCCGGGCCAGGCGGTCCCGGGCCTCGGCCAGCAGCGGCGGACGGGCCACGCCGGCCCGGACCTCCCCCGCGCCCGGCTCCCCGGTGTGCGGCACGACGACGAGCACCCGGTGCGCGACCCCGGCGTCGAACCCGACGTGCTCGGCCCACTGCGCGGCCTCGGCGGCCGAGCGCGCGCGGTCGAGCAGCAGCCCGGAGAGCAGGTCGTCGCGGACGTGGCCGGCGGCGGCCGCGAGCACCCGCTCCCGGCCCAGGAGCACCCCGACGATCGTGGCGGCGTGCTCGGCGGCGAGCAGGAGCACGTCGTCGCCGTCGAGGGCCGCGGGCCGGTCGCGCCGGACCGGGTCCTCCTCGGCGAGCAGGAACGCCGCGGTCTCGCCGCCGACGACCACCGGGACGACCACCCGCACCCACGTACCGCTGCCCGGCACCCGCAGCGCGCGACCACCCCGCGCGGCCGCGGCGAGGACCCGCTCGCCGCGGGCTCCCGTGACCTCCGCGCGCAGCACCGCCGCGGCGCCGGCCTCGTCGACGCCCGGCGCGCACGCGGCGAGCACGACGTGGCCGGGACCCGGTCCGACGACCCCCGCGACCGCCCCGAGCTCCTCCCCGAGCAGCGCGACGACCGCCGCGGGCCCGGCGTCGTGCGCGGTCGCGAGCGCGGAGAGCCGCCGGTGCAGCACGACGAGGCCGCGCAGCGCTTCGGTGCCGCCGGCGCGCGGGGTGTCCGCCTGACCCGCCGTCGCCACCGGACCAGTGTGCCTCGTCGCACCCGCGGGTCCCGCGGACGCGCGCGCCCAGCGGCCGCGAGAGGGTGACACCCCGACAGCCCGCTCCCCCGGAGGTCCGCGTTGGCCAGGATCGTCGTCGTCTTCTACTCCGCCACCGGCAACGTCGCCGCCCTCGCCGAGGCGCTCGCCGAGGGGGCGCGGGGCGCCGGGGCCGAGGTGCGCGTGCGGCCGGTCGCGGAGCGCGCTCCGCGCGAGGCGATCGAGGCGAACCGCCGCTGGAAGGCGTGGGTGGACGACAACCCCTACGACACCGTGGCCTCCCTCGACGACCTCGAGTGGGCCGACGGGATCGCGCTCGGCAGCCCCACCCGGTTCGGCGCGGCCGCCGAGCAGCTCAAGGCGTTCCTGGACACCACCGGGGGGCTGTGGGCCCATGGCAAGCTCGCGTCGAAGGTGGGGACGTCGTTCACGTCGGCCTCGACCGGGCACGGTGGGCTGGAGGCGACGATCGTCGCGATGAACATGGTCTTCTACCACTGGGGCACGATCATCATGCCGCTCGGCTACGCGGCCGACCCGTCGTTGATGGCGTCCGGGAACCCCTACGGGGCGTCGTGGGTGTCGCGGTCCTCCGCGGCCCCCGACGACGAGGCGCTCGGCGCCGCCCGGGTGCAGGGCGCGCGGTTGGCCGAGGTCGCCTTCGACTCGCTCGAGTCGCTGCAGGCCGCGCTGAACTCGCCCGAGGGCGAGGCGGCCGCGGGCGACCTCGAGAACTTCGCCACGGGCGGCGCGACCCTACTGGTCGCGCACGATTAGGTGCGCTCCGCGCTCGTGAGCACTGATCCGCGCCATAGCACGCTGTCTGTGCTCAGGACTTCGTGGACAGTTGCTGTCTCAGCACATCGCGGACACTGAGCAGGCCCCTGCGGGTGGGCTGGTCGTGGTGGTGACCAGCCTGCTCGGGTGTGGGCAGGACAGGGTTCGAGATGGATCCAGCGCTCGTGGCCGCGGTCGCCAGGGCCGCCGCCGGCGAGAAGATCAACGTCAGTCGGGTGTGCCGGGAGGCGGGGGTGTCCCGGTCGGCGTTCTACCTCAAGCTCGCCCGGTTCCAGGCCGAGGGCAGCGCCGGGCTGGCGCCACGCTCGCGGGCGCCGCACTCGTGTCCGGGCACCACCGCCGAGCATGTGGGCGAGGCGGTGGTGCGGGCCCGCAAGGAACTCGCCGACGAGGGCTGGGACCACGGTGCGTTGAGCATCCGCTGGCGGCTGCTCGACATCGCCGGCAGCGGGGTGCACCCCACCGGCGGGCCGGTGCTCGACCTCGCTGAGGTCCCCTCGCGGGCCACGACCCACCGCATCCTGGTCGAACGCGGCCAGGTCGTCCCCCAGCCGCGGAAGCGACCTTCGGGTGGGCGGCGGTTCGTGCACCCGGCCCCGAACGCGGTCTGGCAGATCGACGGCACCGAC
>NZ_JBVPVA010000778.1:0-1371 GCF_055612215.1 Actinomycetospora sp.
GGCGATGGAGGAGGCGAGGATCGCGGGCGAGGGGTTCTCCAGCGCGTCCGCGATCGTGGTCTCGCTCTCGGCCGGCTCGAGGGCGGTCGTGGCGTTGCCCTGCGGGTCGAGGTCGATCACCAGGGTGCGCAACCCCTGGCGGGCGGCCGCCCCGGCGAGGCCGAGGGTGACGGTGGTCTTGCCGACTCCGCCCTTGAGGCTCAGCACACCGGTCACGTACACGGGGGCAACGTACCGGCTGGGACGCGGATCCCCGACGGGTGCGCACTACGGTGTGGCCGTGACCGCACGCCCGTCCGCACCCACGGCCGTCGACGTCGTGGCCGCGGCGCTGCGCGACGAGCTCGCCGCCCGGGGCGGGGGCGCGGCCGCGGCCCGGGTGCTCGACGTCGGCGGTGGCAGCGGCACGTGGGCCGTGCCCCTCGCGGCGGCGGGCTGCGAGGTCACCGTCGTCGACTCCAGCGCGACCGCCCTCGCCGTCCTGCGCAGCCGGGCGCGCGACGCCGGCGTCGCCGACCGGATCCGTGCGGTCCAGGGCGACGTCGACGCCCTGGCCGACATCGCAGGCGGGGCCGACCTGGTCCTCGGCCACGGGCTGCTCGAGTACGTGGACGACCCCGCGGCCGCCGTCCGTTCCCTCGCCACCGCGACGGCGCCCGGGGGAGCGGTGTCGGTCCTCGTCGCCGGCCGGTGGGCGGCGGTGCTCGGCCGGGTCGTCGCCGGACGGGTGGCCGAGGCCCGGCGCCTGCTCGCCGACCCCGCGGGCCGCTGGGGGCCCGGCGACCCGCTGCTGCGCCGGATGGACACCGACGAGGTCCGCACGCTGCTCGAGCGCGACGGCGGGCTCGTCATCGAGCAGGTCCGCGGCCACCGGGTGCTCGCCGACCTGGTGCCCGAGACCCCGGACGGTGCCGCCGGGGCGGCCGACCTGGCCGCGCTCGAGGAGCTCGCCGCGGACACCCCGCCGCTGCGCGACCTCGCCTCGCGGATCCACGTCCTGGCCCGCCGCCCCGCCCGACCCTGACGCGCGCCCCGCGACCGGTGATCGTCATCGATCGCCACGCACCGCATCCGGATGATCGCGGCGCGTCGCGGCGTGGGGCTTCTCACCGGCCGAAAGAATGATCGTCGGGGCAAGACCCCCGTCCGGGTAGTCGGAGTGCCAGAGGGCTCGTACGATGATGTCAGCCATCCCGATGGATGTGCCGATCGTCCCAGTCACCCGCGGGTCGATCATCGCTCTCGTTCCGGTGCCGGAGGAGAACCATGCCGCTCTCCGAGCACGAGCAGCGTCTGCTCGACCAGATCGAGCGCGCGCTCTATGCCGAGGATCCGAAGTTCGCGTCGACGGTGCGGGGAGGCCGGCTCCGC
>NZ_JBVPVA010000853.1:0-1182 GCF_055612215.1 Actinomycetospora sp.
CGGTACCGCTCGAGCAGGGAGTCCGCGAGCATCTGGCCGGTCTCCCAGGCCAGGCGCGACGGGACCGCGCGCGGGTCGATCGAGTAGAAGTTCCGGCCGGTCGGCAGGACGTTGACCAGCCCGCGCAGCGGCGAGCCCGACGGCCCGGCCTTCACGTGACCGCCGTCGAGGGCGTGCAGCACGCCGTCGATCTCCTCGGTGGTCCGGCCCAGCCGCGGGACGACCTCGGTGGCGGCGAAGCGCAGGATGCGCACGACGGTGTCGTCGTCCAGCTCGCCGAGGACCTCGGTGGCGACGTCGAACGCGTCGTCCGGGGCCCAGTCCCGCTTCTCCATCCCGACGACGAGGCTGTGGGCGAGTTCCTCGGCGCGGTCGACGTCGATCCGGCTCGCCGCACCCGCGGCTTCGTCGAGACCCAGCGCCTCCCGCAGGCCGGGCAGCGCCTGGGTACCCGACCACATCTGCCGCGCCCGCAGCACCGCGAGCACCATGTCGACGCGCTCCTGGCCGGCCGGGGCGCGGCCGAGGACGTGCAGGCCGTCGCGGATCTGGGCGTCCTTGATCTCGCAGAGCCAGCCGTCGAGGTGCATGACGAACTCGTCGAAGCGCTCGTCGTCGGGCTGGTCGTTGACGCCGAGGTCGTGGTCGAGCTTCGCGGCCTGGATGAGCTGCCAGATCTGGCCGCGGATCGCCTCGATCTTGCCGGGGTCCATGGCCTGGATCGAGGCGTACTCGTCGAGCAGCTGCTCGAGGCGGGCGAGGTCGCCGTAGGACTCCGCGCGGGCCATCGGCGGGACCAGGTGGTCGACGAGGGTCGCGTGGGCCCGGCGCTTGGCCTGGGTGCCCTCGCCGGGGTCGTTGACGAGGAAGGGGTAGACGAGCGGGAGGTCGCCGAGGATCGGGTCGGGCGCGCAGGAGGCCGACAGCGCCGCGGTCTTCCCCGGGAGCCACTCGAGGTTGCCGTGCTTGCCGACGTGGACCAGGGCCTCGGCGCCGAAGCCGGCCTGCAGCCAGCGGTAGGCGGCGAGGTAGTGGTGGCTCGGCGGCAGGTCGGGGTCGTGGTAGATCGCGATCGGGTTCTCCCCGAACCCGCGCGGGGGCTGGATCATCAGCAGCACGTTCCCGAACCGCAGGGACGCCAGCACGATGTCGGAGCCGTCGACGTACAGGGAACCCGGCGGC
>NZ_JBVPVA010000958.1:0-5423 GCF_055612215.1 Actinomycetospora sp.
CCGGGCCCGCTCTCCTGCCCTCCGGCGCGGCGTCCCTGCTCGGCCCCGGCGGCCTGCCCGGCACGCGTCCCCAGACCGGGACCGGGCCGCTGCCCGGAACGGCCGCGCTCCCCGGCGCCGACTCCGTGTCCGGGTCCGGCCGGCCGGGGATCGTCCCGCCGGGGCCTCCACCCGCCGTCACGCCCGGCCCGGTGCCCGGCGCGAGCGCCACCTCGTCGCCCCCGGCGCCGCCCGCGCCGCCGGCCGCGGCACCCGCCCCGCCGCGCTGCGCCGACGGTGACCTGCGGGTCGCCGCGCGCACCGACAAGCCGCGCTACCCCGTGGGCGACCACCCGCTGTTCAGCCTCGTCATCACCAACACCGGCTCCGCTCCGTGCGTCCGCGACCTGGACGCCGCCCGGCAGGCGATGGCCGTCGTCCGCAAGCCCGGCGACGGGCTGTGGGGCAGCAACGACTGCTCGCCCGCGCACACCGGCGACGTCCGCACGCTCACCCCCGGCCAGGAGGTGGTGTTCACCGTGCGCTGGGGTGGCCGCACCTCGGCGCCGGGCTGCAGCGGCGACCGCACCGTCGTCCCGCCCGGGGACTACCAGCTCCTCACGCGGCTCGACGGCACCGTCAGCGCCCCCGCCCGCTTCACGCTCACCCCCTAGCGCTTCTCCCGCGCCAGCCCGACCGCGGCCAGCGCACCGTCGAGATCGTCGACCTGCACCAGCTCGAGGCCCTTCGGCGCGACGATGCCGGGCCCGAACGGGACGACCGCCTTCGGTACGCCCAGCCGGGCGGCCTCGGCCAGCCGCCGGTCCGTCGCGGGCACCCGGCGGATCTCGCCGGTCAGGCCCACCTCGCCGATGACGACCACGCCGTAGGGCAGCGGCGCCTTCCGGTACGACGAGGCGACGGCGAGCGCGATCGCGAGATCGGCCGCCGGCTCGCGCAGCTTCATCCCGCCCACGGTCGCGGCGAACACGTCCTGCTGGGCGAACGTGAAGCCGGTGCACCGCTGCTGCAGCACCGCGAGGATCTTCAGGACGCGGTTGGCGTCGAGGTCGGAGACCGTGCGGCGGGCGGGCGCGTCGGAGCCGACCCCCGACACCAGGCCCTGCACCTCGGCCATCAGCGGCCGCTTGCCCTCCATCGCGACCGTGACCGCCTGACCCGGCACCGTGCCCGTCATCGTCCCGACGAAGAGACCCGACGGGTCGGTGACCTCGTGGATGCCGCCGTCGAACATCTCGAAGCAGCCCACCTCGTCGGCCGGGCCGAAGCGGTTCTTCAGGCCGCGCACCATCCGCAGCGTCGAGTGCCGGTCGCCCTCGAAGGAGAGCACCACGTCGACGAGGTGCTCCAACGTGCGCGGGCCGGCCACCGCGCCGTCCTTCGTGACGTGCCCGATGAGCACGACGGGCAGGTCGCGCTGCTTGGCCAGCGCCACCAGCGCGCTCGTGACCGCGCGCACCTGGGAGACCCCGCCGGGCGTGCCCTCGATGTCGGGCGACCCGACCGTCTGCACCGAGTCGACCACCAGCAGACCCGGGTCGACCGCCTCGACGTGGGCGGCGACCTCCTCGAGGTCGGCGGTCGCGGAGAGGAACAGGTGCGGCTCGACGGCCCCGGTGCGCTCGGCCCGCAGCCGCACCTGGCCTGCGGACTCCTCGCCGGTGACGTAGAGGACCGTGCCGCCGCCCCGTGCCCGCTGCGCGGCGACCTCGAGCAGCAGCGTCGACTTGCCCACCCCGGGCTCGCCGGCGAGCAGGATCACCGCGCCGGGCACGAGGCCGCCGCCGAGCACGCGGTCGAGCTCGCCGACCCCGGTCGGCCGCGACACCACGGTCTCCAGCCCGACCTCGGTGATCGACCGGACCGGGCTCGCCGGGCGGGGGGCGGCTCGCGGCGCCCCGCCGGGCACCCCGACCGTGACGCCCGGCGGCAGGCCCTCCTCGACCGTGCCCCAGCCGCCGCAGCCCGGGCAGCGCCCGACCCATTTCGCGGCGGCCTGCCCGCACGCCGTGCACTCGAACGGCCGCCGGGCCTTGGACGAGGAGCCAGCCTTCGTGGTCACGCGCCGGAGACTAGGCCTGCTCCCCGACAGCGTGGGTGCGCTCCGCGCTCGTGAGCACTGTCCGTGTCCCAGGCCGGAACAGTGCTCACGGGGCCGGAGGCCACCTACGAGTTCGGCACCGGGTTCGTCGTCTGCAGCGACACCGGCAGGGTGACCGAGCCGGAGCGGGCGAACGTGAAGGTCACCGGGTAGGTCGGGCCGGCGTGGAGGACCTGGCCGACGCCCGAGGCCGTGAGGCGCATCGTGCCGGTGGGCTGGGCCGGCGAGGGCGGGCCGACCGGCCCGGGCGCCGAGCCGACGATCCGCGTCGCGTCGTTGCCCGGGATCGTCGAGGTGCCCTCGCTGCGGACCTGCGCGAAGTAGGGGCTCGACACGGAGACCAGCTGGTCGTCGCCGAGGCCCTGGTTCACCAGCGTGCCGGCGAGGGTGATCGTGGCGCCGGCGGGCACGACGACCTGCGGGCCGGGGTCCAGCGTGATGTCCCGCAGCAGGATCTGGCCGGTCTGGCCCTCGGACCCCGAGACGGAGGAGACCGTCGTGTCCGTCTGCGTCACCGCACCGGCGCTGCAGCCGGAGAGGACGAGCGCGGCGGCGCCGAGGAGGGTCGCGGCGAGCAACGCCGTGCGGCGCGGACGTCCCGTCGGTCGGCGGGTCATGGCGCGGGTCCTCCTGGGCGCGGCGGGGGTCGGACGGCGACACCTTAGCCCCCGCGTGCCCGCGCGGCCGTGCGCGCTGTCGGACCCGTTCGGCCGTCCGGGTGGTGCCGTGGAGCCCGACCGGGCGCGCGTCCGGGGTCGCCGAGGACCCTCCCGACCTCGGGAAGCATGGCGATCGCTCACTTGTCAACCCCCTGACCTGCGAAGACGGGCTGGTCCCCCTCCGTGGACTCGTGCCGGACGTGTTAACCTGGGAGCAGCGAAAGGGGCTAGGGGACACATGGTTTTCAAGGTCGGCGAGACCGTCGTCTACCCGCACCACGGTGCCGCTCTCATCGAGGCGATCGAGACCCGGACGATCAAGGGCGAGGAGAAGAAGTACCTCGTCCTCAAGGTTGCCCAGGGCGACCTGACCGTCCGGGTTCCCGCGGACAACGCGGAGATCGTCGGTGTTCGCGACGTGGTCGGCCAGGAGGGCCTGGACCGGGTGTTCGAGGTGCTTCGCGCCCCGCACACCGAAGAGCCGACCAACTGGTCGCGCCGGTACAAGGCCAACCTCGAGAAGCTCGCGTCGGGTGACGTGAACAAGGTGGCCGAGGTCGTGCGCGACCTCTGGCGCCGGGAGAAGGACCGGGGCCTGTCGGCCGGTGAGAAGCGCATGCTCGCCAAGGCGCGCCAGATCCTGGTGAGCGAGCTCGCGCTCGCCGAGGGCACCGACGAGGTGGCGGCGGAGTCGCTCCTCGACCAGGTGCTCGCTTCCTGACCCCACCCTCCACGGTGTCCTCGCGGCGCGTCGTCGCGATCGTGCCCGCGGCCGGGTCGGGCGAACGGCTCGGTGCCGGGCGCCCGAAGGCCTTGGTCCCGGTCGCGGGCGAGCCCATGGTGGTCCGCGCCGTCGACGGCCTGCTCTCCAGCGGGGCCGTCGACGACGTCGTCGTGGTCGCCCCGGCGAGCCACGTCGACGCGATGGCGTCGGTGCTGCCCGCGCGTGCCCGGGTCGTCCCGGGTGGCGCGGACCGCGTGGCGTCCGTCGCGCTGGGGCTGGCCGCGGTCGACGACGCGGACGTGGTGCTGGTCCACGACGCGGCACGGTGCCTGTGTCCCGGTGCCGTGGCGCAGGCGGTCGTCGCAGCGGTCCGGGACGGCCACGGGGCCGTCATCCCGGCCCTGCCGATCGCCGACACCGTGCGTCGGGTCGACCCCGGAGGCCGGGTCGTCGGGCCCGTCGACCGGACGGGGCTGCTCGCGGTGCAGACGCCCCAGGGCTTCCGGCCCGACGTGCTGCGCCGGGCCCACGAGGCCGCACTGGGCTCGTCGGCGGCGGCCCGGGCGACCGACGACGCGGGCCTCGTCGAGGCCGTCGGCGGCGAGGTCGTCACCGTGCCGGGTGACCCCCGTGCGTTCAAGATCACAACGCCGCTCGACCTCGCGATGGCCGAGGCGCTCCTCGGCACGACGGCTCCCTTGGCCGGCGCGGTGGGCGACCCGTGAGGGTGGGCATCGGCACCGACGTGCACCCGCTCGCCGACGACGTCCCCTGCTGGGTCGCCGGACTGCTCTGGGAGGGCGTCCCGGGCTGTGCCGGGCACTCAGACGGCGACGTCGCCGCCCACGCGCTCTGCGACGCCGTCCTCTCCGCCGCCGGGCTGGGCGACGTCGGCGCGGTGTTCGGCACCGGACGCCCCGAGTGGGCGGGGGCGTCCGGGGTGCGGCTCCTCGGTGAGGTCCGCCGGCTCGTCGTCGACGACGGGTGGGCGCTCGGCAACGCCGCGGTGCAGGTGATCGGGAACCGGCCGAAGATCGGGACCCGCCGCGACGAGGCCCAGCGGGTGCTCTCCGAGGCGCTCGGCGGCCCGGTCGCGGTCTCGGGCACCACCTCCGACGGCCTCGGCCTCACCGGCCGCGGCGAGGGCCTGGCCGCCGTCGCCACCGCCCTGCTCCTGCCGGCCTGAGTTCTCCCGAACCGCCCCCGTCGTGCGCGGCGTTGTGCTTGCCTGCCGTGGGAGGGGAGGCCGGCGTGTTCGACGTGAACTGGGAGGCGCGGTCGCACGCCGAGATCTGGTCGCAGCTGCAGGGCGGCGGGGCGGGGTTCTCCGAGGCGGGCGGCGCGTGGAACCAGTTGGCGTCGCGGCTGCGGCAGGTCGCCGGGTCCGTCGAGCAGGCGACGCAGGGCATCGCAGCGACGCGCAGCGGGGCGGCGGCCGACGCGGCACGCGGCGCGGTCGGGCCGATGGGCGCCTGGGCGGACGAGGCGCGGGCGTTCAGCGACGCGGTCGGGTCGGTCTCCCACGAGCAGTCGCGGGCGCTCACGAGCACACGAGCGGCCGTCCCGCCGCCCGGCCCGCCGACGGAGCGCGCTCCCGTCACGCGCATGACCTGGGAGGAGGTCGGCGGCCTCGCGGCGGTGGACGCCGACCGCGCGGAGCGCGCCTCGCTCGACGCCGAGCGGGCGGCCCGGGCGGCGATGGCGCGCTACCAGGACGCCAGCGCCCTGCGGTCGTCGTCGCTGCCCCAGTTCGCGGCGCCACCCGGTGGCGCGCCGCAGGTCAGCCTCGTCGCCGGCGGCGCGACGGCGGGTGGAGCAGGTCCGGGGGTCGCGATGCCCGGCGGATCGGGCGGTGGCGGCACGGCGGGCTCCGGCGGGCCGGTTCCGGGCACGACGACGACGGCGGCGGGCAGCGCCGCGGGAACCAGAGCGGGCGGCA
>NZ_JBVPVA010001173.1:0-4152 GCF_055612215.1 Actinomycetospora sp.
GGACTCCTCCCGTGGGGTGATCCCCCACGCCTGGAGCCCCTGGTGCACGAACGCATTCCCCGCCGGCGTCGACGTTTCGACGACGACCACGACGATCTCCGGCCGCGACCGCGACCCGGGCCGGACGACGGGCACGACGGACCGGCCACCGGCGACCGCTGGTCCAGCTACCCCGACGCCGTCCCCGGCCCGGCCCCGGTGCCCGCCTGGGTCGTCACCGACGCCGGCGCCACCGACACCGAGCTCGGCGTGCTCAAGACCGGCAAGGAGGCGGACGTCCACCTCGTGGAGCGGGCGCTCCCCGGCGGACCGGGCTGCCTGCTCGCCGCGAAGCGCTACCGCTCCGCCGAGCACCGGATGTTCCACCGCGACGCCGGGTACCTCGAGGGCCGGCGGGTCCGGCGCTCGCGGGAGACCCGGGCGATGGCGAACCGCACGTCGTTCGGGCGCGAGCTGCTCGCCGGGCAGTGGGCGGCCGCCGAGTTCGCCGCCCTGAGCAGCCTGTCCGCGACGGGGGTCGCGGTCCCGTACCCCGTCCAGCTGCTGGGGACCGAGCTGCTCCTGGAGTTCCTCGGTACCCCGGACGGCACCGCCGCCCCGCGCCTCGCCCAGCTGCGCCCGGCCCCGGCCGAGCTCGCCGAGCTCTGGGACCAACTGGTCGCGGCCCTCGTCGGGCTGGCCCGCTCCGGGCGGACCCACGGCGACCTGTCCGCCTACAACGTCCTCGTCCACGACGGGCGCCTGGTGCTGATCGACCTCCCGCAGGTCGTGGACCTCGTCGGGAACCCGCACGGGCCCGACGTCCTCGTCCGCGACGTGCGCCGGATCACCGACTGGTTCCTCGCCCGCGGGTTCCCGGTCGATCCCGAGGGTCTGTTCCACCGGCTCGTGGCGGAGGCCGGCCTGGACGCGTGACGCAGGTCCCCGCCGACGGGCCCCCGGGCGGTCGGCACGTCACGAATCGTGCACGGGCGGTGCGCCGCACCACGCGGACGTGACGACGGGGGCACCATGGTGGGGAACCGCGCGGGACGCGAGACGTCCGACGGTGGAAGGCCCGGGACGCACGTCCGGGGCGATCGACGACGACTCGGGGGTGTGGGTCGATGGCGCTCGGGCGGACTCTGCTCGGGGTGATGCTGGCGTTCGCGGTGGCATTGGCCGCGGTCACGGTGTGGGGCACGATCGAGCACGCGTCGGGTGGAGGCGGCACCGCGTCGGCCGCGCAGGCCGAGGCGCCCCCCGCACCACCGGCCCAGGTCACGACGACCCCCGCCGACGGCGCCACCGGCGTCGCGCCGGCGCAACCGGCCACGGTGCACGTCGTGAACGGTCGCCTCACCGACATCGCGCTCGTCGGCCCGGACGGCATGGCGGTGGCCGGCCGTCCGACCCCGGACGGCTGGGCGAGCACCGTGACCCTGGCCTACGGCGCCACGTACACCTGGAAGGGCGCCGTGGCCGACGGCAACGGCGGCGCGCAGCCCCTCTCGGGCTCGTTCACGACGGTCTCGCCGGCGCAGAAGGTCGACGCGAACCTCAACATCGCCGACGGCGCCTCCGTCGGGATCGCCGCCCCGATCATCGTGCAGTTCGACGGACCGGTGGCGGACAAGGCGGCCGCGCAGCGCGCCCTGTCCGTGCAGACCTCGGTCCCGACGCCGGGCGCGTGGGGCTGGCTGCCCGACACCGAGCAGGGGGCGCGGGCCCACTGGCGTCCGCAGGGCTACTGGACGCCCGGCACCCAGGTGACCGTGGCCGCGAACCTGCAGGGCGTCGACCTCGGCGGCGGGACCTGGGGCGGGGGCGACGTGAGCTCGCACTTCACCATCGGCCGCGCCCAGATCGTCAAGGCCGACGTGAACTCGTTCCACATGCTCGTCGTGGACGGGGCCGGGAAGACGCTCATGGACGTGCCGGCCAGCTACGGACTGGGCTCGGACCCGAACCGCAACACGACCAACGGCGTCCACGTCGTGATGAGCAAGCAGCAGACCGTGCTCATGTCCAACCCGGCCTACGGCTACAACAACGTGCCCGAGCACTGGGCGGTCCGGATCTCCAACAACGGCGAGTTCATCCACGCCAACCCGCTCTCCGAGGGGGCGCAGGGCAGCGAGAACGTGACCCACGGCTGCGTGAACCTCTCGACCCAGGACGCCGAGAACTACTTCAACACCGCGCTGTTCGGCGACCCCGTCGAGGTCACCGGCAGCCCGGTGCCGATGCCGCGCACCGACATCTACGACTGGTCGCTCACCTGGCCACAGTGGCAGCAGCTCTCGGCGCTACCGAGCACCTGACCGGACCGGATCCGGTCACCACGGCGACTTGACCGCCGTCAGCCGGCGCCCACCGCGGGCGTCGGCCGCCGGGTCCCGGCCCGTCGAGAGCCGCGCCCGGAGCTCGGTCAGCTCGACGAGGCCGGACTCCAGCTCCGTGACGCGTGCCTGTACGGCGCCGTCGTCGGTCGAGGCGGCCCGCACGGCGTCGGCAGCGTCCCGGAGGCGCTCGTCGTTGACGACGGTGAAGTGGTCGCGCAACGCCCGGTGCACGGCCCGTAGCTGCGTCCGCTGGTCGTCGCCGATACGGAAGTTGGCGGCGTCGAGCAGCTTCGCCGCGGACACGCGGGCCTCGGCCCGCCGCCGTTCGACGGAGTTCTTGCGGTCCTCGAAGAAGGTGAACACACCGAGCAGCAGCCCGGCGGCCACCGAGTAGACGCTGATGAGGCTCTGGCCGGCGAGGCTGGTCAGGACGCCGACCATCAGAATCCCGCCGTACGATCCGCGCACGCTGTTGACGATCCGCGAGAGCAGGCTCCCCCCGCCCTCAGGTGGCGGCATCGCGACGATGCGGCGCAGCGCGTCGTGCGGGTCCTGCACCCGGATCCGGGGCAGGGCGATCCCGCCCGCCGAGCCGTCCGGCGTCCCCGCCAGCTCTGCGGCCACCCGGGTCGCCAACGCGGTGGCCCGCTCCCGGAGCACCCGGTAGTCGGCGGTGACGGCGTCACGGATCCGGTCGTGCACCGTGGCGTCGAAGCCGGGCCAGTCACCGAACGGGTCACCCTTCGCGATCTCCTCGTCGGCGGACTCGAGGACCTCGCGCAGCCGTTCCCGGAGGTCGAAGTCGACCTGGGAACCCAGCTCGGTCACGCCGTCGGCGAGCGCGATCTGCCAGCTCGTCGACAGGCGCTGCCGGCGGTCCAGCTCGGCCACCGCGGCCTCGTGCCGTCGGCCGGGTGCGCCCACCTCACCCCGCAGCCGCACCAGTTCGTCGGACCACGTGGGCAGGAGGTGCTCGACGACCCCGCGGAGCTCGATCAGCGCGGCGTCGCGCAGCCGGTCGTCGAGACCGCTGTCGACCTGGTCGCGGAGGAACTCGACCAGCTGCGGGACACCCGAGGCGACGAAGGCCGGGTCATCCTGGCGGGCCCGGGCGCTCTCGCACATCGTCACCGAGACCGGGAGCAGCGGGACCGGGGGTGTGTCGAGGCCTGCGGCCTGCACCCGCTGACGGATCGCCGCCTGGGCGGCGCTCAGGTCCGGGCAGGCCTCGTAGTTCGCGAGGACGCCGACGACCTGCGGGTACTGCGCCCGAAGACGCGCCAGGCCGTCCAGTTCCGCTCGACCGTAGTCACGGCGGGCGTCCGTGACGAGCAGGACGACGTCGGCAGCGCCGGGAGGTGCCGCCCGGCCGATCCCGGACGAGCCGGGGGCGTCCACGAAGGACGCCCCCGGCAACATCCGCGACGACACCCCGTGCAGCGCGCGGGCCACGGCACTGCCCGCTCCCGCTCCCGCGCTCACGGCGACGCACAGCGGTCGCCCGGCCAGCCAGGACCGGACTACCCCCAGCCGCTCGACCAGGTCGGCCCGACCCGCCTGACCGGCGAGCTGGTCGGCCCGCTCGAGCAGGCGGCCGAGGTCGGTGCTGCCACTCACCGTGGAGCGCATCAACACGGACAGGGCGGTTCCCCTTCCCGTTCCGGTGTCGCGGGGTCGGCAGGGCGGTCAGTGCCCCGGCGGGACGGTGTGGTCGTGCGTCGTGTGGTGGTGCGGGTCCGGCGCGGTGGTCGCGCCCGGCACGGCCGGGTCCTGGCCCGTCAACCCGCTGGACAGGCCGTGGCCGTCCGCCGCCGTCGGAGCGGTTCCG
>NZ_JBVPVA010001207.1:0-8292 GCF_055612215.1 Actinomycetospora sp.
ACGCGGGCCGTGCTGGGGCGCTGGAGTGCCCGGTCGATCGCGCCGCTGCTCGCCGCCCACCGCCCGGACCTCGTCGTCGCGACGTTCCCCGAGGGCGTCGCGGGGTTGGGGCACCTGCGCCGCACCGGGCGGTTGCCGGCCCGCGCCGTGGTGGTGCCCTCCGACCCGGCGCCGCAGCCGCTGTGGTGCGACGCGGACCTCGACGCGGTGCTGGTCACCACGGACGAGGCGGCACGACGGGTGCGCCGCTGCGCCCCGGGGGCGACGGTGCACGTCGTCCGCTGGCCGGTCGTGTCGGCGTTCCGGCCCCCCGCTTCGTGCCAGCGAAGCGTCGACGCTTGCAGCCAGTGGCAGGAAAGCCCCGTCGTCGAGGGGGTCCGGGCCCGGCTCCGCGTCCTCGTCGCCGCCGGCTCCCTCGGGTTCGGCGACCTCCCGGCCGTCGTCGGCGCCGTCCTGCACGCCGGCGCCGACCCCGTCGTCGCCGCCACCGACCCGCGCACCCGCGCCCGCCTGGACGCCCTCGCCGCCGCCCACCCCGGCCGCGTCGAGGTCCACCGGTGGATCGACGACCCGGCCACGGTCACGCGCGGGGTCGACGTCGTCGTCACCACCGGCGGCGGGGCGAGCGCGTTCGAGGCGCTGGCCTGCGCGCGCCCCCTGCTCGTCGTCGACCCCATCCCCGGCCACGGCCGCGACAACGCCCGCCTGCTCGCCCGCGCCGGGCTCGCGCGGACCTGCCGCGGCGCGTCCGGGCTCACCGCGGCCCTGCGGACCCTCGCCGACCCGGCCACCCACGCCGCCCGCGTGGCCGCGCTGGCCGGGCGCCCGCCCGCACGGGACCTCGCCGGGGCGCTCGCCGGCACGCGCCGGGTCGGGCGGATGCGCCCGGAGGACGCGTTGTTCTGGCACGCGTCGACCGAGCGGGTCCCGCAGGTGCTCGGGGCGCGGATCACCATCGCCGTCCCCGACGACGACGCGACCGACTGGCCCGCCCTCGTCGCCCACCGGATCAGCGAGCGGGCCGCCGGGATCGCCCTCCTGGCGCGGCGACTCGACGACACCGGGCCGCTGCGCTGGCTCACCGTGGCCCCGGACCCCGCCCGCCATGTCGACCCGGTCCTGTACCGGGGCGACCCCGACGCCCTGACGAGGGCGCACGTCGTCGGCGCCCCGGTCGACCCCCGCGACGTCGGCTGGCGGCTCACCCTCGCCCGCACCGGGCCCCGGGAGGTCTCCGTCCTCGCCGCCGTGCACCACTGCCTGGGGGACGGGCTCGCGGTCACCGACGCCCTCGTGCGCCTGCTCACCGACGAGGCCGCGGACGTCCCGGTGAACCGCCGGGGCGAGCAGCGCCCCGACGGGGACCGCGTCCCGATCCGCCGCCGGCTCACCGGCATCGCCGCCCTCGCCCGCGCCGGGGGAGCCCGGGCCGGCGCGCTGGGCGACCGCTCGCGGGGCGGAGCGGCGACCACCCGGGTGGTCAGCCGCGTCCGGGACGCCGCCCAGGTCCGGGCGCTCGCGCGGGCCCTCGGGACCAGCACCACCGTCGTCGTCACCACCGCCGTCGCCGAGGCGCTGACCACACCGGACGCGACGACGGTGCGGGCGATGGTCCCGCTCACCACCCGGCTCCGGGCGGGCGCCGACCACGGCGGGACCGGCAACCGCACGGCCGCCGTCGCCGTCGACCTGCCGGTGGCGCCGGGTCCGCTCCGGGCGCGGCTGGCCGCGGTCGAGCGGGCCCTCGAGCGGGGCCGGGACCGCGGCCAGGCCGAGGGGTCGGCCGCCGTGCTGGCCGCCCTCGGCCGCCTCCCGCGCCCGGTCCAGCGGTGGTTCGCCCGCCTGACGTACGGCGGGCGCTTCTTCCACCTCGTCGTCTCGGTGATGCCGGGCGTGCGCCGACCGCTCCACATCGGGGCGGGGCTGGTGGCCGAGGTCGTGCCGGTGCTGCCCCTGGCCGAGGGCGTCGGGGTGGCCGTCGGGGCGATCGGGTGGGGCCGGACCCTGGGCCTCGGGCTCTCCGTCGACGACGCGGTCCTCGCCGGGAGGGATCTTCCCGGACGGATGGACGAGGCCTGGGAGTCGCTGATCCGTGAGGCAGGCGTGCTCCGGGGGGAGCAGGATGGTGGTTGACGGGGAGTCGAGGACGCCCGCCGGCGACGGCGGGCCCGCACGGAGGCGTATCGCGTGACCGAAGCCGTCTCGCTGCTGGTCGCCGTCCCTGCCGCGGTCGTGGGCGCCGCCGGCTTCGGGATGGCCAGCGCAGCTCAGCAGCGCGCCACGCACGAGGTGCCGGTGTCCTCGACGCTGAGCCCGCGCCTCGTGGTCGACCTCATCCGGCACCCGTGGTGGCTGCTCGGGCTGGTGATGACGGTGCTCGCGCTGTCGATGCAGCTCGTCGCGCTCGCGTTCGGGCCGCTGACGGTCGTGCAGCCGCTGCTCGTCACCGGGGTCGTGTTCGCCGGTCTCTTCTCCGCGCTGCTGCACGGACGGGCCCCGGACCGCTGGGTCGTGGTCGGCGGGCTGCTCACCGCCGCGGGGCTGGCGGCGTTCCTCCTGCAGGCGCGTCCGGTGGCGGGCCCGGGCTCCGAGCGCCTCGACGTCACCGACTCCCCGGCCTTCCTCGTGACGGTCGCCGTCCTCGTCGTGGGCTGCCTGACCTTCGCGGGGCTGTCGAACCACCCCAGCCGCATCCTCGCCCTCGCCCTCGCCACCGGGATCCTGTTCGGGATCACGGCGGCCCTGATGAAGGCCGTCACGACGGCGGTGCGCGGCGGCTTCGGCGAGCTGTTCACCACCCCCGCGCTCTACGCGGCCTGCGTCGTCGGTCCGCTCGGCTTCCTGCTCAGCCAGAACACGTTCCAGCAGGGACGCCTGGTCTCGCCGTCGGTCGCCGTCATCACGACCGCCGACCCGATCGTGGGTGTCTTCGCCGGGATCGCCTGGCTCGGCGAGGACCTCGACACCACGGGGCCGCTGATCGCCGGGCAGGTGGCCGCCGGGGTCGTCGTGCTCGCCGGCATCGCCGCGGTGACCCTGCGCAGCACGATCCTGCTGCGTCGGGGCGAGGCGCCCGAGGACGCCGCAGTCTGGGACCGCCACGATCCCGACCGGGCCTCGGAGTCGTCGACCTCCAGCAGCCGCCGGAGATGACCCCGGACGGCGCGCCCGCCCTGGTGACGGGGGCCTCGTCGGGGATCGGGGAGGCGATCGCGCGCCGGCTCGCCGGGCGGGCCGCGCCCCTGGTGGTGACCGGGCGCGACCGCGACCGGCTGGACGCCGTCGCGGCCGCCGCCGGTGCGCACGGTGTCGTCGCCGACCTGACGACGGCGGCCGGGCGCGCGTCGGTCGCCGCCGCCGCGATCGAGCACGGGGTCGGGCTCGTGGTGCACGCCGCGGGGATCGGGGCGGCGGGGCCGTTCGGCGAGGCCGACGAGGCCGGGGTGGAGGCGGTGCTCGACGCCGACCTCGTCGCGCCGGTGCTGCTCACCCGAGCGCTGTGGCCGCACGTGCGGGCCGCACGGGGCCACGTGGTGTTCGTCGCCTCGATCGCCGCCCTGGGGGTGGCCGGCGAGGCGGCGTACTCGGCGGCGAAGGCTGGCCTGCGGACCTTCGCCGACGCGCTGCGCCTGGAAGAGCCCGCCGTCGGGGTCACGACGGTGCTGCCGGGGGCGGTGGACACCCCCTTCCTCGCCCGGCGGGGCTACGACCGGTCGCTCCCGCGCCCGGTGCCGGCCGAGCGGGTCGCCGCGGCGACGCTGCACGCGGTGGAGCACGGTCGCGCGGAGGTGTTCGTGCCGCGCTGGCTGCGGGTGGCCTCGGTCGTCCAGGGCGCGGCGCCCGGGGTGTTCCGGTGGGCGTCGCCCTCGTGAGCGGTGATCCGCCCTACGACACGGACCGCGCTCTCCGGCCGTCGGCACCTACAGGCGCGACGCCGCCGCTTCCACCCGCTCGTCGGAGGCGGTGAGCGCCACCCGCACGTGCTCCGACCCGGCCGGCCCGTAGAACTCCCCGGGCGCGACGAGGATGCCGCGCTCGGCGAACCACGCCAGCGTCTCGCGGCACGGCCGGCCCGCCGTCGCCCACAGGTAGAGGCCGGCCTCGGAGTGGTCGACCCGCAGGCCGGCCCGCTCCAGCGCCGGGCGCAGCAGGTCCCGGCGGGCGTCGTAGCGCAGCCGGGTCTCGGCGACGTGCGCGTCGTCGGTCAGCGCCGCCGTCATCGCCTCCTGCACGGGGCGCGGCACGATCATCCCGGCGTGCTTGCGCACGGCGAGCAGCCCGGCGACCAGCTCCGGGTCGCCGGCGACGAAGCCCGCCCGGTACCCCGCGAGCTGCGAGGTCTTCGACAGCGAGTGCACCGCGAGCAGCGACGAGACCGACCCGCCGTGCACCCGCGGGTCGAGCACGGACACCGGGTCCGCGCCCGGGGCGGGCAGGCCGAGGTAGCACTCGTCCGAGGCGACGACGGCCCCCAGCCGGCGGGCCTCGGCGACGCGCGCCGCCAGGGCCGCCACGCCGAGCACCCGTCCCGTCGGGTTCGACGGCGAGTTCAGCCAGACCAGCCGCGCCCCGGCGGGGAGCGGCTCGTCGTCGGCCACCCGCACCGACGAGGCGCCCGCGAGCAGCGCCCCCACCTCGTAAGTCGGGTAGGCGAGGTCCGGGATGGCGACCACGTCGTCGGCGCCGAGCCCCAGCAGCGTCGGGAGCCACGCCACCAGCTCCTTGGAGCCGATGGTGGGCAGCACGGCGTCGGGGACCACGTCCGTGACCCCGTAGCGGCGCCCCAGGGCGTCCACGGCCGCCGTCCGCAGCCGCGGCGTCCCCCAGGTCTGGGGGTAGCCCGGCGAGTTCCAGGCCGCCCGCAGGGCGTCCGCGACGACCTCGGGGACGGGATCGACGGGGGTACCGACGGAGAGGTCGACGACGCCGTCGGGGTGCGAGCGCGCCGTCGCCGTCTCCGTCGCCAGGCTGTCCCAGGGGAAGTCGGGCAGCGCCGGTGGTGTCACTCCCCCTGCGGCGGGAGCGCCGGCACCGGGCCCACGTCGCGGTCCACCTTGCCGACCTTCGCGGCCCCGCCCGGCGAGCCCAGCTCGTCGAAGAAGTCCACGTTGGCCTGCGTGTAGACCGACCACTGGTCGGGGACGTCGTCCTCGTAGTAGATGGCCTCGACCGGGCACACCGGCTCACAGGCACCGCAGTCGACGCACTCGTCGGGGTGGATGTACATCATCCGACCGCCCTCGTAGATGCAGTCGACCGGGCACTCCTCGATGCACGCCTTGTCGAGCACGTCCACACACGGTTCGGCGATCACGTACGTCACGTCGGCTCCTGCTCCTCGCTCTCGTCACCATCGCGGAGCGGCCCGCCGGTGGTGGTCGGGGTCCGGGTCCTGCGACGTCGGTGAAACCGCCCTGCAGTATTCCGTCCGGCGGCGCGTCCCGCCCGGGCGGGTCGCCCCCGATGACGTGGGTGACGCCACATCCGGATCACCGCCGCGAGGACGACCCCGCGGCGCCGTCGCGCCCGAGCAGCGTGGCGGTCCGCCGCGCCGCCCGCTTGAGTCCCGAGCGCTCGCTCTTGTACGCGCCGACGGCCCCGACGACGGGCACGTTCGCCAGTGTGCGCCACCACCAGTGGCCGTGCGGGCGCCGGTCGAGCTCCTCGTGCAGCCCGAACAACGATCGTCCCATCCGCCACACCGCCCGCGCGAGCGCGCGCAGTCGGCCGTCCCCGCGTCCGGATTCGCCCGAGAGCTCGCCGGTGAGGTCGCGGGCCTCGCGCTCGACGCCCGCGTCGTCGCCGAACTCGCCCGGGCGCAGGTCGCGCTCGAAGAGGACGGTGCCCAGCAGCTGCACCTGCTCGTCCCGGTCGGTGACGCCGTGCTCGCCGGCGATGGCGCACACGACCAGGCCCTGCGCGGCCAGCCCGAGGATGTCCGACACCGGGAGCCGGCGGGCCAGGGCGCCCCCGATGCCCGGAATCGACGCGATGGCCGAGGTGAAGCGCCCGACGCGGGCCACCCACCAGTGGTCGCGCTCCTCCGGCGTCATCACCGACCACCGGGGGGTGCCGGGCAGCCGGGAGGTGGCGAGGCGGTCCAGCGCCCGGTGCCGGACGTTGCCGGTGGTCCGCCGCACCTTCCCGAGCCGTGTCGTCGGGGCCGGCTCCGGCGCGGCGTCCGACGGCGCCGACTCCAGTTGCAGCGCGCGGCGCTGGGCCAGCTTGCCGAGGCGGAACGGGTCGGCGTCGCGCAGCCCCGAGAGCACCGGGCCGGTCGCGGCCACGAAGGGCCGCAACACGCTGATCATGTACTGGTCGGAGACGGCGGGCATGTCCGCCTCGTTCCCGATGCGCCACCCGGCGAACCCCGCGATCACCCTGGCCGGGAGCGGATGACGCGTGTCACAGTGGCGTCCGGGGGCCGGACCGTCCGGAGGTGGGGCATGACGGGCGGGATGTGGGCGAACGTCGTGCGCACCGAGGTGGGGCCGCAGCTCGCCGCGCTCGGGGCGCACTACGGGGCCTGCCGGACAGCGCCCGACGGCACCCGCTCGGTCTCGTGGTGGTTCCCGCCCGGCGCGCGGCGCCGCGAGCGGCGGCTGGTCTTCCGGGCCCTCGGCGGCCGCCTCGACGAGTGGGAGGTCGAGTACGCCGAGCTCGCCGCCGCGGACCACGGCCACGCCACGCTGGTGCACGCCTCCCGGTCGCGCCGCGCCGCGCGGGACGACCTCGGGCGGGCGGTGGACGACCTGCTCGCCGCCGGCCTGCGGGCACGCGGCCGGGCGGCGGTGGTCGTCGAGGACCGCGCCGGCGGGGGCGCGGCGCCGGGTCCCGACGACGGTCCGCTGCCGGGCCCGCGCGCGGTGCAGGCGGCGGCCTCGGCGCGGCGTCCCCCGCCCCCGCCGCGCGGCATCCGCGTGGCCGACGGCCTGCTCGGGGTGATCGCGGCGGTCGGCCTCCTGCTGGCGTGCCGGATCGACATCGACCTGGCGCCCTCGATCGCCTCGTTCGCGGCGCCGCTGCTCGGGGTGTCGGCCGTCTGGACGTTCATCGGGCTGTTCGGGACGGAGCGACGCCGCTAGACCACCCCGCCTCCCGCCGCGAGGGGCACTCCGCGCACGTTCGTCGGCCCCTGGAGGTGCCTGGTGTGCTGATGATCAGCGGGCGTCGGGACCCCCTCCCGACGAGGGGCACTCCACGCACGCTCGTCGGCCCCGGTAGGTGGCTGGTGTGCTGATGATCAGCGGGGAGGGGCGGCGGGCTCCGCCGAGACGGCCGGGTCCGGGGTCGGGCGCACCGGCCGGGCGGCCACCCACGCCCCGGGCAGCAGGCCCGCCGCGACCAGCAGGATGCCGCGCCAGTCGGGCGGGAACATCCCGGGGCCCGCGGGGCTCCAGAGCCCGGTGACGAGGACGACGACCAGCCACACCGCCACGGGCACGAGCGCGAGGCGGGTGCCGGGCAGCACCGCGTCGGCGGCCCGCACGAGCAGCGGGGTGGTCACGAGCGCGACGAGCGCCGAGACCGGCAGGGGCACGGTGCCCACCCGCAACGAGAGCCACGCGACCTCGGTCAGCGCGAGCAGGACCGCGTCGAGCACCACGACGAGGGCCGCCACGCCCCGCAGGAACCTCACGCCGACAGCGCCGCCAGCGCGGCCGTGGCGCCGGCCGGACCGCGCAGCAGCACGAAGCCCTCGGCGGCCAGGACGGGCTGGGCGAGGTCGTTCGAGAGCGCGAACGCGGGCGGCTCGTGCCCGTCGTCGAACACCCGGATCTGCGTCGCGTGCGCGCGTAGCGCGGCGATCTTGCGCACCCGCGCCGGGCCCAGCGCGACGCGGACGGTGACGGTGTCGTCGGGCACCGTCGGGAGGTCCCCGACGGGCGGGACGGGCAGCGGGAGCCACGCCCGGCGGCGCAGCGAGTCCAGGCCGGCGGCGACCTCGTCGTGCGCGGCGGCGGTCGCCCAGAGCCCGATGCGCTCGGCGAGGGGGTCCAGGCGCTCGACCGCGCCGCCCGCGATCTCGTGCGCCCGGACGTGGTCGGGGTGGCCGTAGCCGCCGGCCGCGTCGTAGCTGACGACGACGTCGGGCTCGACCTCGCCGAGCACCCCGGCCAGCTCGGCCACCTGCAGGTCGACGTCGGCGCGCCGCGAGAACGCCCCCTCCCCGAGGTCCGCCGGCGCGGCCGCGCGGATGCCCTCGCCGGTGGCGACCATCCCGGAGTCGTGCCAGCGGCCCCGCCCGCCGAGCAGGCGGTGATCGGTGACGCCGAGCGCGGCGCAGGCCCG
>NZ_JBVPVA010000121.1:0-1607 GCF_055612215.1 Actinomycetospora sp.
CCGCCCCGTCACCGGCCCTGCCGTACCGGGCGGCGAGGGGTGCGGCGCTGACGCCGTGGGCGACGACGCTGAGCAGGACGGTGACCGCGATGGCGACCACGGCGTCGTCGGCTCGCGGGCCGAGCTCCTCCAGCGCGAGCAGGGCGAACACCAGGGACGCCAGGCCCCGTGGACCGAACCAGCCCACGAAGAGCACCGTGGCGGCCCCGAGACGCGCGCCGATGCTCGCGAGCGCGACCGGGAGCATCCGGACGACGGTCAGGCTCAGCACCGCGTACCCCACGACGGCCAGGTGGACGCCGTGGAGCATGATCGGCACGGCGACGGCTCCGAAGGCCAGCCACACGAGCAGGGAGACCAGTCCGCTCGCCTGCTCGAGGAAGCCGATCTCGGCGGGGCCGCGGGGGCCGGCGGCGGCCGCGAAGGCCAGTCCGCCGCAGAACGCGGCGACGAAGCCGTTGCCGTGCACCACGAGGGCACCGGCGTAGGCCGCGAGCGCGAGGGCGAGCACCGCGACGCCGGCGAACTCCTCGGCGGCCCAGCCACGACGCCGCGCCCGGCGCAGCAGGCCACCCCCCACGGCACCGACGACGATGCCGGCCACCACACCGATCACCAGCTCGAGCAGCGCGCTGCCCGGGCCCACGTCGTGCAGTCCCTCCGCCGAGGCCGCCCCGGCGATCGCGACGACGACGACGGGGGTGGCGATGCCGTCGTTGAGGCCGCTCTCGACGGTGATGAGCCGCCGGATGCGGGACGGCACCGCGGTGTTCGTCACCACCGGCACGCCCAGGGCGGCGTCGGTGGGTGCCAGCGCCGCCCCGACGAGCAGCGCCAGCCACACGTCGAGGCCGGGGAGGATCCAGAGCGCCAGCACCCAGCCCAGCGCCATCGTCAGGGGCAGCCCGACGCCCAGCAGCCGCACGCACCGGCCGAGGTCCCGGCGCAGGTCGGGGACCCGGATGCGGGCCGCGTCCGAGAAGAGCACCCAGACGAGGGTGATCTCGACCAACGGCTTGAGGGTCTCGGGAGCCGACGGCGCGTCGACCAGGCCCAGTCCGGCCAGGACCGCGCCGACCGCCACGAAGACGATCGGTGCCGTGAGGTCGGCCCGTTCCAGGCGGGCCGAGACGACGCCCCAGACGAAGACCGTCGCCGCGACCACTGCGACCGCCGTGACGTCCATGCCGGCCTCCCCGCCCTCACCCGATCAGCGCGCGGAGGTCAGCCACCTTCCCCTGGGGACGGCCCGGCCGCACGAGGGCGTGATCGCGGTCCGGCGTCGGGAGCGACAGCGTGACCCGGGGGCGCGAGCACGGCCTCACCCGTCCGAGATGACTCGCACGGCACACCGTTTCTCACCCGGCGCGGGTGAAGCCGCTGGTCCCGGCCGGCGGAACCGTACGACCTGCGGCGGGACAGCGTCCGCGGATCCGAGGAGAGACGATGACCAACCCCCAGACCCCCACGCCCGAACGATCGGCCTCGTATCCCCGCGCCAACGGCGCCGCCCCTCGGGGGCCCTCGGGGGCCACGACCGGCTGGGTCCGTTTCGGCGCGGTGCTCATGGCCGTCGTCGGCGTGTTCGCGGTGATCGAAGGGTTCCT
>NZ_JBVPVA010000173.1:0-1296 GCF_055612215.1 Actinomycetospora sp.
CGACTTCGGCATCACGCAGCCGCGCCGGGACGCGCTCTACCAGCGGGGGTACGACGCGGCGTCGGCGTTCCTGGCGACGTTCGAATGGGACGCCTACCGGGACCGGTTCCGCGGCGAGGTGCCTGCCGCACGGGAGTAGTCCTCGTGGTCCCGGCGACCACGGGGGCGCGCCTACCGCGGCTGGTCGTCGGTGCGCAGGCCGAAGACCGTGAGCGGCTCGAGCCACGGCTCCGGGTCGCCCTCCCAGGACCACGCCCGCATCTGGTCGACGCTGCGGCGGCTGAACACGCCGCGGAAGAACTCCCACGGCGCCACCTCCACCGACGCGACCGGCCCGTCCCCGCCCGATCCGCCGGTCCACTCCTCGCCCCCGCAGCGCACCGTCAGCGTCCCCGCGCGCTGGAGCCCGCGGACCGTGCCCCGGCAGAACAGACGCGCGGCGTCGCGCCAGCCGTCCTCCGGGGGCACCGGGTCGGCGAGGGCCTCGGCGATGTCGCCCTCATGGACCAGCACGTCGGCCGCGGCCGGCGGCGGGATGCGCCGGGCGTCCAGGCCGGCCGCGATCGTCCCGACGTGCGGCGCCCACTCGTCGAGCACCTCCTCGACCGGCACCCCGAGGCGCGCGTCGACCTGCCCGGCGGTCCACTCGTCGTCGGGGGGTCCGGAGATGCGCCCGGCGACGGCGTCGACGGCGATGCCGCACAGGTGGGACGCCACGCTGTGCACCGTCCAGCCGGGGCAGGCCGGGACGAGGGCGTCCAACGACGCGGGGTCGGTGGCGGCGAGCGCGCGCAGGCGGGTGTCGAGGCGGGTGAAGGCACCGCGGTAGGCCTCGCCCAGGGGGACCGGCATGGCGCGCAGCATGCCAGCACGGGCGGGGTCAGCCCTCCCGCAGCGCCGGCGCGACCTCCCGGGCGAGTAGCTCGATCGACCGTGCGGCGTACTCGACGGGCATGCCCGGCCAGTCGGTGCGCAGGACGAAGTGGTCGACGCCGAGGTCGAGCCAGCCCGCGAGCGCCTTCGTGCAGTCGTCCGGGGTCCCGATGACGAAGCGGTCGTCGGCCAGCGCCTCGAATTCCATGCGGAACGACTCCCGGTCGGGCATCACGCGGTCCTGCCCCCAGTCGGCGTACACCGCGTACTTCCCCGCCAGGAACGGCCGCGCCCGGGCGAGCGCCTCCTCGCGGGTGTCCGCGCAGAACACCTCGCGCATGAGCGGGCGCGCCGCGGCCGGCCCGCGGTCGTGGGCCGCGCGCTCGGCGTCGAAGAGCTCGAGCTGGCGACGCACCGTCGTCG
>NZ_JBVPVA010000178.1:0-5615 GCF_055612215.1 Actinomycetospora sp.
GGCGATGAGCTGCATGTCCGCGTACTCGATGCCGTTGTGGACCATCTTCACGTAGTGGCCGGACGCGCCCTCGCCGATGTAGGTACAGCATGGTGCGCCGTCCACCTGTGCTGAGATTTTGGTGAAGATAGGGGCCACCAAGTCGTAGGCTTCGCGCGGGCCGCCCGGCATCATGCTGGGGCCGTTCAGCGCGCCCTCCTCGCCGCCGGAAACGCCGCACCCCAGCCAGTGGATGCCGGTCCCCTCCTCGAGGACATCTCCGCGCACGTCGACGGCGCACCGTGCTGCACCCACATCGGCGCCGATGGCGCGGGCCACTTCGTGAAGATGGTCCACAACGGCATCGAGTACGCCGACATGCAGCTCATCGCCGAGGCCTACGACCTGCTGCGCTCCGGGCTCGGGATGGACCCGGCGGGCATCGCCGAGGTCTTCCGCACCTGGAACCAGGGCCGCCTGGACTCCTACCTCATCGAGATCACCGCGCAGGTCCTCGCGCACGACGACGCCGCGACCGGCAAGCCGTTCGTCGACGTCGTCGCCGACGAGGCCGAGCAGAAGGGCACCGGACGCTGGACGGTGCAGGCCGCGCTCGACCTCGGCGTCCCGGTGACGGGCATCGCCGAGGCGACGTTCGCCCGCTCGCTCTCGGGCAACCGCACGCTGCGCGACGCGGCCCGGGGGCTCCCCGGCGTCTCCCGCGCCCGCCTCGAGGGCGCGGCCGCGGAGGGGTTCGTCGACGACATCGAGCAGGCCCTCTACTCCTCGAAGATCGTCGCCTACGCCCAGGGCTTCAACGAGATCCAGGCCGGGGCGAACGAGTACGGGTGGTCGATCGACCTCGGGCAGGTCGCGAAGATCTGGCGCGGCGGCTGCATCATCCGCGCCAAGTTCCTCAACGAGATCACCTCGGCCTACGAGCGCGAGCCGGGCCTGACGACCCTGCTCACCGACCCCTCGTTCACCGAGTCGATCGGTGGGGCGCAGGACTCGTGGCGCCGGGTGGTCGCCTCGTCGGCCCAGCTGGGGATCCCGACGCCGGGCTTCTCCTCGGCCCTGTCGTACTACGACGGGATCCGCGCCGAGCGCCTGCCGGCCGCCCTCGTCCAGGGCCAGCGCGACTTCTTCGGCGCCCACACCTACCGGCGCACCGACAAGCCGGGCACGTTCCACACGGCGTGGGCGACGGACAACCGGGCGGAGTCGGAGGCGTAGGTGCCTGCGGCCCGTGAGCACTTTCCCGTGTCATAGGGCGGAAAAGTGCTCACGGGCGCGGAGCGCACCTACCTACCGGGGCACCCCACCCACCGCGTCGACGACGGCATCCCACCGGGTCCGCGCACCCTCGGGGAAGCGGGCCCGGGCGCGGACGTCCTTGCTCGACCCCGGCCGGTAGCGCCGCTTCGCCCACGGCGAGGTGGGCTTGGCGAGCCGGACCGCCCCGACGATCGCGAACGGCAGCACCACCAGCCCGAGCACCGCGAAGATGGGCTTGCCCTTCAGCCCGGCCGTCACCGCGAACGCCAGGGTGATCACCGCCGATCCGAGGACCGTCGGGGCGTTGTCCTCGGCGGCGGCCCCGAACGGGTTCACGCCCAGCACGAGCAGCGCCCCCACCGCGGCCACCACCAGCACCACGTCGACCGAGGCCCGGCCCTGCTCGCTCCAGTAGACGTCGTCGAGGTGCAGCCACAGCGCGAACTCGTCGAGGGTCAGCGCCGCGCCGGCCCCGAACGCGACGGCGAGCACGATCTGCCAGGCGCCCTCCGGCCGGTACAGGAACTCGCCGGCGCCCGCGACGAGCATCAGCAGGATGCCGTGCACGAGGTGGTGGATGTGCACCCCGCCGATCGCCTGGTTGCGGAACGGCCCGCGGCCGGCGCGGATCATCCGGACGATCACCCGCGTCACGAGGAACACCACCAGGAACGACCCGAGCATCCACGCGGCGGTGAGCCGTGTGTCGTCCAGGCCGAAGTCGACGTCCACGTCCATCCGGGGTCCTTCCTCGTCGTCGACCACCCAATGTGACCGACGCGGCGCCCGGATGCGAGGTCGGTGCTGGTCACGGATTGATCGCTCTCGACCTGGACGCGCGGAACGGCCACGATCAGACGCGTGCCGGGCACCGAGGACACCAGGCGTGATCATCGTCTCCTGCTGGTGTCGGTGTTCGCCTCGGCCGCCTTCGCCGTCGTCTCCTGCGTGTGGGGCGTGCTGTCGGGATCGTCGATGATCGTCTTCGACGGGCTCTACTCGTTCGCCTCCATCGGGCTCTCGCTGCTCGCGGTGGCCGCGCTGCGGGTCTCCCGACGCGGGCCCGACGCCGCGCACCCGTGGGGCCGGGAGGAGTGGGAGCCCGTCGTCGTGGTCGTCAAGGCGCTCGCGCTGGGGGCGCTCTCGGTGTACGCGGTCGTCGGCGGCATCACCGACCTCCTCGCCGGGGGCCGGGAGGTCGCCACCGGCTGGGCGCTGGGCTACGCCGTGCTCGCGACGGCGGGTGGGGTCGCGGTCACGCTCGCGCTGCGCCGCGGCGACGGCGGGCTGGTGCGGGCCGAGGCCGCCGAGTGGCAGGGCGACACCCTGCTCTCGGTCGGGGTCCTCGTGGGCTTCGGGCTCGCGGCCGGCCTGGAGGCCGCGGGCCGCGCGGACCTCGCCGCCTACGTCGACCCGGGGATGGTCGTGCTCGTGTCCCTGCTCTTCCTGCGCGTGCCGGCCGGCCTGATCGTGCGGGCGATGCGCGAGGTGCTGGCCATGACGCCGCCCGAGGACACCATGAGCGAGTTGCAGACCGCCGTCGACGAGGTCCGGGACCGCTACCGGATGCGGGAGTCCTTCCTGCGCGCCTCCCAGGTCGGGAGCCGCGTGGACGTCGAGATCGACTACCTGGTGGACGACGGGTCCGCCGTGCACACCGTCGCCGACTGCGACGACGTCCGCGCCGACCTCCACGAGCGCCTGGCCGTCCTGGGCCACGAACGCTCCGTCGTCGTCGCCTTCACGACCGACCGGAGGTGGGCCCAGTGAGCACCACGACGAGCACGACGGACGTCCGCGAGGAGATCGTCGTGCACCTCGGCACCCCGGAGGAGCTGTTCGTCGTCGACCCGCTCGCGCCGCTGTCCGCGCCCGCCACCGATCGCGTCCGCGCGACGCCGGGTGTGGACGAGCTGCTCGGCGAGCTCCTCGGCCGGTCCGGCGTCCGCCGCAAGCGGCGGGTCGTGCTCACCCTGCCCGCCGCAGCGCTCGCCGACAGCGACGTGTCAGGGCGCCTCGAGTCGGGCCTGCGACGCTGGTGCACGGCCCGCATCGAACGCGTCGAGCGGGAGAGCCGGGCGTTGTGGCGGCAGGGCGTGTGGTCGCTGCGCACCGGCCTGCTGCTGTTCGTCGTCGGCCTGGTGCTCTCCAGCGACTTCCTCGATCCGGAGATGCCCCAGGTCCTCCAGGACCTCCTCGGCAACGGCGTGTTCTCCGTCATCGCCTGGATCGGGCTCTGGTACCCCCTCGACCTGCTCTTCTTCGCCCGCTCCCCCGCCAAGCGGGAGATGCGGGCGCTCGACGTGCTGGCGACGACGCCGGTGGAGGTCCGCGCCCGTCCGTGACGCGCGCGGCCCCTCCGTCGGGGACGATGACGTCAGGCGCGGCCCTGCTTGGCCCGGATCCGCTGCCGGTTGCGCAGGTGCGAGTCGAGCTCGACCTTGCGGATCCGCACCGAGCCCGGGGTGACCTCGACGCACTCGTCCTCGGAGCAGAACTCCAGCGCCTGCTCGAGCGACAGGATCCGGGGCGGGGTGAGCCGCTCGAGGACGTCCTGGCTCGACTGGCGCATGTTGGTCAGCTTCTTCTCGCGGACGATGTTGACCTCCATGTCCTCCGAGCGGGAGTTCTCCCCGATGACCATGCCCGTGTAGACGGTCGTGGTCGGCCCGACGAACAGGTCCCCGCGGTCGGCCAGCAGCCCGACGGCGTGGCCGGTCACCGCACCGCTGCGGTCGGCGATCAGCGAGCCCGACAGCCGCGCCCGCAGCTCCCCCACCCACGGCCCGTAGCCGTCGAACAGCTGGTTCGCGATGCCCGTGCCACGGGTCTCGGTGAGGAACTCGGTCCGGAAGCCGATGAGCCCGCGCGACGGGACCCGGTACTCCATGCGCACGTGCGTCGACGACGCCGAGTGGCTCATCTCGAGCATCTCGCCCTTGCGGGCCGCCAGGAGCTGCGTGACCGCGCCCAGGTGCTCCTCGGGGACGTCGACCGACAGGCGCTCGAACGGCTCGTGCAGCTTGCCGTCGATCGTCTTGGTCACGACCTCCGGCTTGCCGACGGTCAGCTCGAAGCCCTCGCGCCGCATCGTCTCGACGAGGATGGCCAGCGCCAGCTCGCCGCGGCCCTGCACCTCCCAGGTGTCGGGGCGCTCGGTGGGCAGCACCCGCATCGACACGTTGCCGACCAGCTCGGCGTCGAGCCGGTTCTTGAGCAGCCGCGCGGTGAGCTTGGTGCCCGGCTTCGGGTCGCGCCCGGCCAGCGGGGAGGTGTTGATCCCGATCGTCATCGAGATCGCGGGCTCGTCGACGGTGATGCGCGGCAGCGGCCGCGGGTCGTCGGGGTCGGCGAGGGTGTCGCCGATGGTGACCTCGGCGATCCCGGCCACCGCGACGATGTCGCCGGCGTCGGCGTGGTCGGCCTGGACCCGCTCGAGGCCCTCGGTGCGCAGCAGCTCGGTGACCTTGACGCGGGTGACGCTGCCGTCCTCGCGGCACCAGCCGACCTGCTGGCCGCGCTTGATGCGCCCGGAGCGGATGCGGCACAGCGCGATGCGGCCGAGGTAGGCCGACGCGTCGAGGTTGGTGACGTGGGCCTGCAGCGGCCCGTTCGGGTCGTCGGCCGGGGCCGGGACCTCGGAGAGCAGCAGCTCGAAGAGCGGGTCGAGGTTCTCGGACTCGGGCACGGTGCCGTCGGCCGGGCGCTCCAGCGAGGCCTTGCCGGCGCGCGCCGAGGCGTACACGACGGGGAGGTCCAGCAGCTGGGTGACGACGTCGTCGTCCATCTCGAGGTCGGTGGCGAGCTCGAGCAGCAGGTCGAGCGACTCGTCGACGACCTCGGCGCAGCGGGCGTCGGGCCGGTCGGTCTTGTTGACCGCGAGGATCACGGGCAGGCGCGCGGCGAGGGCCTTGCGCAGCACGAAGCGAGTCTGCGGGAGCGGGCCCTCCGAGGCGTCGACGAGCAGCACGACGCCGTCGACCATGGAGAGCCCGCGCTCCACCTCGCCGCCGAAGTCGGCGTGGCCGGGGGTGTCGATGATGTTGAAGGTGACGTCCCCGCGGCGCACGGCCGTGTTCTTCGCGAGGATCGTGATGCCCTTCTCGCGCTCGAGGTCGCCGGAGTCCATGACCCGGTCGACGAGCTCGGCACGCGCGGAGAAGGCCCCGGACTGACGGAGCATGGCGTCGACGAGGGTGGTCTTGCCGTGGTCGACGTGGGCGACGATCGCGATGTTGCGCAGGTCGCTGCGCATCACGTGATCGGCGGACCCGGGCCGCTCGAATGCGGTCGTGGTCACGAGGAGGGTGCTTCCTGCCGGAGGGTTCGGTCCTTCCCAGGTTACCGACCGTGATCCG
>NZ_JBVPVA010000184.1:0-3402 GCF_055612215.1 Actinomycetospora sp.
CTTCCCGCTGCACTCGATCTCGAAGGTCTCGACCTACGCGCTCGCCCTCGAGGACAACGGCCGGGCGGCCACGCTGGCCCGGGTGGGCGTCGAGCCCTCCGGGGACCCGTACAACTCCGTCACGTTCGACGAGGTGCACCACCGGCCGTACAACCCGATGGTCAACGCCGGAGCCCTCGTCGCCGCGAGCCTGGTGCACGGCGCGGACAGGACCGAGAAGGTCGAGCGGCTCCGGGAACGGCTGCGGGTGTTCACCGGCAACCCGGGACTGGACGTCGACCAGGACATCCTCGACACCCAGCTCCGCACCAGCGACCGCAACCTCGGCGTCAGCTACCTCATGCGCTCGCTGGGGATGCTCGCCGGGGACATCGAGGAGAACGTCGCCGTCTACCTCTCGGCGTGTTCGATCACGGTGACCACCGACGAGCTCGCGCTGATGGGCGCCACGCTTGCCAACGGCGGGACGAACCCACTCACCGGGCTGCGGGCGATGCCCGAGGAGTACGTCCGTGACGTCGCCAGCGTCATGCTCACCTGCGGCATGTACGACGCTGCCGGGCAGTGGTTCTACGATGTGGGCATCCCGGCCAAGAGCGGTGTGAGCGGCGGGATCGTGGCGGCGATCCCCGAGCGGATCGGGATCGCGGTGTATTCACCCGGGCTGGACGCGTACGGCAATTCGGCCCGCGGGGTCGCGATCTGCCGGGATCTCTCCACGCACTTCGGACTCCACATGTTCACTCCGCCGAGCGCCGCGGGCCGGGTCCTCTAGCCGCCACGGCTCGACGGCGTCGAGGTCGACCGCGCCGAGGTCACGGAGGCGGCGCCACCGGCAGGGTGTAGCTGGTCGCCGCGGCCGCCGCCGCCAGGTCGACCGCCCGGGGACGCCGTCGTCGGGCGACACGCCGAGCGAGCGGTACCCCGAGCACGCAGAAGATGGCCAGTGCGATCGAGGCCCGGGACAGGCCCGAGGCCAGCGCGTCGGCAGAGGCGCCGCCGCCGTCGACCTGGTCGGCGCTGACCGAGGCGTAGATGCCGGCGACGACGGCGGTCATGACAGCGCCGCCCACGTAGCGCGCCATGTTCGAGATGCCCGACGCCGCGCCCACCTGGTCGTCGTCGACGGCCGCGGTCGCGATCGACGACGAGGGTCCGTTGGACAGGCCGAGCCCGACCGCGATGGCGAACAGGGCCGGCAGGAACGTGAGGTAGGACCACGACGACTGCACCAGGGCGAGGAGCACGAATCCCACGGTGAGCAGGACGAACCCGACGACGATGACCGGTCGCGCCCCGAACTTGTTCGCCAGCGGTGTGACCGCGGGAGCGACCAGGACGACGACGACGGCCACGGGCAACGTGGCCAGACCGGCCTGCAGGCTCGTCATGCCGAAGGTGGCCGGGTCCTGGAAGTACAGGCTGATCAGGAACGAGACCCCGGCGATCGCGCCGGCGCCGATCAGGATGGCGAGGGTCGAGCCCACCAGGAGGGGGTTGCGCAGCAGCGCGAGGTCGACCAGGGGAGCTGCCACCCGGCGCTCGACGAGCACGAAGCCGACGGCGGCGAGGATCGACACCGCCAGACAGGCCAGGGTGGCCGGCGAGGCCCATCCCCAGGACGAGCCCTTCGTGACCGCGAAGACGAACGGCGCGAGCACGGCGGCGACCAGCACGGTGCCGGCGAGGTCGATCGTCCGCGGTCGGGTCGGGTCCCGGGACTCGGACACGGTGGCCAGCACCCAGGGGATGCACGCCGCCCCGATCGCGGCGTTGATCCAGAACAGCCCCTGCCACCCGGCGACCTCGTTGAGCACCCCGCCGACGACCGGCCCGGCCGCGGCCCCCGCGGCCGAGGCCGCTCCCCACAGGGCGACCGCGCGCATCTGCCCGGGCCCGGTCGTCGCCACCGAGAGCAGGCTCAGTCCGGACGCGAGGATCGCCGCGCCCGCCGCGCCCTGCACAATGCGGCCGGCCACCACCACCCCACCGGTCGGGGCGAGGGCGATCAGCACGCAAGAGGCGGCGAACAGCGCGAGCGCGGCGACGAACACCCGGCGTCGACCGAACACGTCGCCCATCGCCCCGGACGTGATGATGGTCGCCGCTCCGACGAGGAGATAGCCGGTCACCGCCCACTGCAGCAGATCGAGCGAGGCGTCCAGATCGACCCCGATGGAGGGCAGCAGGATGCTCACCGCGGAGGTGTTGGCGTTCACCACGAAGGTCGACAGACAACTCGTCCCGAGCACCCCGCCGGTCGCCACCCCGGCAGCTGTCCCTGAGGCATTCACGGGGCCAGCGTCGGGCGCGACGTCCTCCCTCACGTCATCCTCGGCGGGTGACCACGGTGCCGTGACCCGCGCCGGTGAACCGCCGACCGGATCGGAGCGGCCGCGGGGAGACGTCGCGACGGAGGTCTGGCTCACCCATGTCCCCGGCACGGACAGCGTCACCTCGGCGGAACGTAGCGGCTCACCTCCCGCAGGTGAGGCACGCTCCGACCGGCTCGCCCATCCTCGGATCGACGACGAGGGACCGACCGGGCGAGGGAGACGAGATGACCGCAGGCCCTGTCCCGCCGGGCGGCACCACCGGGCGAGGCCGATCTCCGCGGCAGGTGCGGACCCGGTGGAACTCGCGATGGGTCGTGGCGCTCGTGCTCCTCGTCGTCGCCGTCGTGTTCATCCTCGAGAACCGCCAGCTCACCGAGATCCGCCTGCTGCTCCCGGTGGTGCTGATGCCGCTGTGGGCGGCCCTGACCGGCACGCTGCTCATCGGCCTCGTCGTCGGCGTGCTGTTGGACCGCCAACGCCGACGGTGAACCGCCGGGGGAGCGGCGCGGTGCGAGGAGTGAGCGCGGTGTCCGACGCCGACCACCGGCTCGCCCGGGGTGCGGGAGCGGCGGCGGACGAGCCGGCGCGGCCTCCCGCCGCGGGCGGCGTCACGGCCGTCTTCCCCCGGGGCGTCGTGGTCCTGCTGGGGGCGGCCGCCACGGTCGCGGGCGTGGCCGGCGTCTCGGCGGCGTCGTGGCTGCTCGGGCCGTTGCTGCTGGCGTTCGTCATCGTGCTCGCGATGTATCCGGTCCAGGGGTGGCTCCGACGCCGGGGATGGCCGGGGTGGGCGGCGACGCTGTCCCTGCTGGTGGTGATCTACGGGGCGCTCCTGGTGCTCGCGGTGTTCCTGGTGGCGTCGGTCAGCCGGCTGGGAACGGTGCTGGCCCAGCACGCGGGGGCCTGGCAGCAGCTGGTGGCGTCGCTGCGTACCGCGCTCACCGGCGTCGGGATCGACCCGACGCAGTCCGCCCGGGTCGCGGGCACCGCGGACCTGAGCCGGCTGGTACCGGCCGTGGGCGCGCTGCTCTCCGGCCTCGGCGCGGTGGTGACCGGCCTCGTGCTGGTG
>NZ_JBVPVA010000349.1:0-9822 GCF_055612215.1 Actinomycetospora sp.
GCAGGGGGCCACCCGACCGGCCGCGCCGAGACCCCCATCCTGCGCCGCCGCGGGTGTGAACCGCGTAGGTGATCACCGATGGCCGAGCGGCACTGGCTCGACGTGTCCTTCGCCGAGAAGGAGCAGGCCAAGGCGGCCGGGGCGCGGTGGGATCGCGAGGCGAAACGCTAGTACGCGCCCCACCCCGGTATCGCTTCCCTGGCGCGGTGGGCGGCGCGCCCCGAGCTGCCCGAACTGCTGCCCGGCGAGGACCGCAGCTGGGGACAAGGCCTCTTTGTTGATCTTGTGCCCAGTAGTTGCTGGTTCAGCAACGTCCGCAGCGCGGTCGCGCCGGGCGACTGGGATCGGCTCCGCAAGATGACCTACCGGCGGCCGGGGTATCGCTGCGAGGCCTGCGGTGCGCCGCGGGACCCGGACGCGCGCCGCTGGCTCGAGGCTCACGAGCGCTGGTCGTACCCGCGCGAGACCAGCAGCGGGCGGATGATCCAGAAGTTGACCAGGCTCGTGGCCCTCTGCACGCCCTGCCACCAGGCGACCCACTTCGGGCACGCGCAGATCCAGGGCCGCGAACAGTCCGCGCTCGAGCACCTCTGCCACGTCAACGGCTGGACCCGCCAGCAGGCCTGGGAGCACGTCGAGGCCGCGTTCGCGAAGTGGCAGCGACGTTCCGAGTATGTCTGGGAGCTCGATATGTCGATGCTCACCTCGGTCGGCGTCACCATCACGCCCCACCCGCGGCCGGGGAGCGCCCGGCCCACGCCGCGGCCGCACTCGACGAGCTGACCAGCCGGCCGGGAGCAGCCCACCGACCCGACCAGGGCGAGCGGGCGCCGGAACGCGACCCGGGCGTCGCGGTCCGCGGGGTCACCGTGGACGAGGTGGGCCGCGGCGAGGACCCGATGTCCCGGGTGCTGCGCGGGCTGCCCCCGTTCCCGATCTGACGGCTCCTCGCGGGAACATCCCTATCGCCCCGTTGGCCTCTGCGGGCGCCTCGGGAAGCGACTCGACGCCGTCTTCGATACAGGTGTAGTCCGAGCGAGGCCGGCTCCGCCGGTGACCTCGCGCAGCGCGGGAGGTCAGGAGTACCAGGGCCGGTAGATGTCCTGCGGGGCTCCGGGCTCGAGGGCGCGGCGGACCACGCGGCGGGCGATGAGCAGCGGCCGGTCGCAGGCGATGGTCTCGCGCCAGGCCTGTTCGCCACCGGCGCGGGCGATCAGGGCGGCGGCGTCGAGCCCGTCGAGGGGGTTGGGGCTCACGCCGAGCTCGTCGAGGCGGGCCCGCAGCAGCAGCACCATCACCGCGACCGCGGTCTGGCCCGCGCCGGGAGCCCGGTCGCCCGGGTCGTGCTCGTCGCGGGCCAGCGCCTGGCGGGTGGCCCAGCCGATGTCGAACACGACGTCCTCGAGGTCGCCGGTCTCGACCTCCTCGTCCTGGTCGTTCTCGTCGAACTTGCTGAGCTGGTAGGTGCCGTGGGGGTCAGCCCCGGCGGCTTCGAGGATGGTGAGCAGCTCGCCCCGTAGTCGGGCCTCGGAGCGCTGTTGGCGGTCGGTGTCGGGATCGAATCGCTGCACCGACTCGGGGTGCACGTCGGGGAGCGGGTCGCTGAGGGCGAGCCGGTAGAGCGGGCAGCACCCGCCCTGGGGGCGCCGTCGGTGACGTAGGCCAGGTGCGGGCGCCCGGCGGCCTGCTCGGCGCGGCCGCAGGCGTCGTGGTCGATGGTGTCGCCGCAGAAGGTGCAGACACCCTCGGCCGGGGCGCCGCCGTCGTCGAGGCCGCAGTAGCCGGTGTCGCCCCACGCGTCGCCGGGCCCGGCGAGGATGACCTGCACCGCGGGGCGCCCGCAGGTGCACAGCTCCCCCGCGACCGCCCCCCGCCCTGGATCGCCACCTGGCCAGCCTTCCCTTCATCGCGTGCCGTTCAGCGCCCGGCACCAACCCCGCCGGGTTCAGCCTGCCAGTGGGGTCCGACGCGGTGGGCGGCGTTCTGGGCGGGCGGGGTCAGAGCTCGGCTTCGGCGTCGTCGTAGCGAGCAGGCTCGAGTTCGGTCTCGGCCTCGTCGAACTCGGGTGGCTCTGGTTCGGGATGCTGGGTCCAGCGGGCGATGTCCCGGCGCTGCACGTCGTCGAAGAAGGCGTTGACGCGGGCCTCCATCGCGGGGCCGTCGGCGTCGTCGGCGGCGATCTCGGGGCTGGCCTTCCAGGCCTCTCGGGACGTCGTGCTCGCTGGCGCGGTTTTCCTCGGCCTCGACGCGCTCTTCGGCGGCGTGGTCGGCTGCGCGCTCCTTCTCGTGGCGGGCGGCGAGCTCGCTGGTGTCCTCGTCGTGGCTGGCCGCCTCGGCCTCGGCGTTCATCCGCTCGAGGTCGCGCTGACGGTGCTCGGCGCGCTGGTCTTCGAGGGCCGCCTCGTGGCGGGCCCGGGCGGCGGACCAGTCGCGGGCCAGGCTCACCGCGAGGGCTCCGGATTCCGGGTCGTACTCGACGACCAGGAGCGGGTGGACGACATCGATGACCGCGCCGCCGCTGTCGAGGGGCCGGGCGGTGTTGTCGGGGGCGAGGTCGGTGGGACTCACGGGGTCTCCTTCTCGAGTGGATGGTGGCGACTGCTGGGGAAGCCGGGTGGGGTCGGCCGTCTATGCGCGGCAGGCCGGGCCGAGGTGAGGTCAGCCGCCGATCTCGTCGTCGTCGGCGCGTTCCCGCTCGGCGCGGATCTGGGAGATGGCGTCGAGGAGGTCGTTGTCGCTGCCGCAGAAGCAGTGGTGAGCCTCCGGTTCTTTCGCGTGCCAGTGGGCGAAGAGCTCCTTGGTCAGCGCGTCGCGTTCGGCATCGCTGAGCTGGACCGGCGGGCAGGCAGGTACACGGTCAAGTGGGGCGGACATTGGCGGCAGCTCCGGTGTCGTCGGGGTCAGGGCGAGTCGGGGTCGCGGCGTTGGGTCGGGACGGCGGTGAGCGCGGACCAGCGGACCAGCGTGTGGCGGGCACGCGAGGGCACGCTCACGGCATGACCCTCGACGTCGACGCGGCGGCGCCCCGAGGACTGCCCGCGCTGTACTCCGGTGCGGGTCTGGGTCCCGGCGGTGCGGCGCAGCCAACCCCGCGCCAGCAGCTGGGTCACCATCGCGGCCTCGTCGCGCTCGGCCTGCTCGAGCTGTGGAAGCTCGCGGCTCGGGTCGACGGGTCCCGAGGCTCGCCAGACCCGGGTGCCGGCGGCGGTGTCCTCGACGAGGTATCCGGGCGCCTCGGCGGCGCTGAGGACCTGGGCGACCAGGGCCATGTCGTTCGAGGCCCCTACGGCGGCGCGACGACGCGGGCTCGGCGGCCGCGGCGGTGTCTGCGGCTTCGGTGGCAGGTAGGCGTCGGGGAACAGGTCGAGCTGCTCACCGGGCGGGTCGGACACCCCTGCCATGGTGAGCAGATTGTTGACAGCGCCGAACCCGGGTCCCCCCACGAGCCGTCCACCCGGTCGAGCGCCTCCACGGTCGAACGTATGTTCTAGGCTGGGGTGGTGAGCGACGACGACCTCGACGCCCGCCCGCCGGGCGCCCTGCCCTGCGGCTACGGCCGCGACGAGCACGTGGAACCGCGCCCGGTGTGGATGTCGCTGGCCATGCTGCGCACCACCGCCGGCCGCGACCCCTACGACCGCGCCCTCACCAACCTTGTCGGCGAGCTCTCCACCCGCAGCGAGGACCTCCGCACCCGCTGGGCCGCCCACGACGTCCGCCTGCACCGCACCGGGCGCAAGGGCATCAACCACCCGTGGTCGGCGACCTGCACCTGTCCTTCGAGGTCATGGCTCTCTACGCCGACCCCGGTCTCGACCTCATCGCCTTCAGCGCCGAACCAGGCTCCACCGACGACGACGCGCTGCGCCTGCTCACCAGCTGGGCCGCCACCCACAGTCCCGCGGCCGTCACCGGTCCCCTGAGCATCACGGCGCCGCCCTGACCGTCCCACCAACCGAGCGCCCCACCGGCGATCGGTCGATCCACCCTGCGCACCTCGCGAAGGGAGAGCCCCGATGAACCCGACCTACGACTTCGACAATCAAGTGGCCGTGATCAACGGCGCCGACTCCGGCTTGGGCCTGGCCACCGCCACCGCCAAGTCCGGCGGCCCGACCGAGCTCCCCGCAGAGCAAGCTCCTGCACGGCGGGGACTCAGATCGCCACCCCTGCCCCCGGAACCAGAACGAAGACGCGCGAGTCCACCCATAAGACCCTGCACCTAACCGTCTCGGACAGCACCTTCCACGCCCCGCCGGACCCAAGAGCTGGTAGACCCGCCTTGTGGTTCGCTCGCCCGCCCCGTCCCCCGACGCCGCGGCACCGCGGTGGCGGGGCCCGGTGGCGCCGATGCTGGCCGTGGCCGGCGACCCGCCCGCCGGCCAAACCTACGAGTGGAAGTACGACGGCCATAGATGCATGGC
Source organism: Actinomycetospora sp. (assembly GCF_055612215.1). Classification (NCBI taxonomy): domain Bacteria; kingdom Bacillati; phylum Actinomycetota; class Actinomycetes; order Pseudonocardiales; family Pseudonocardiaceae; genus Actinomycetospora; species Actinomycetospora sp. The sequence continues at coordinate 4,425 of NZ_JBVPVA010000349.1, forward strand.
CTCCCGGGACGAGGGCGGGACGACGCGGCTGACCAGCCGCGCCGGGCGGGTGGTCACCGACCGCTTCCCCGAGATCGCCGCGGCCCTCGAGGAGGCCCTTGGGTCCCGCGGCGCGGTCCTCGACGGGGAGCTGGTCGCCCCCGGTGAGGGCGGGTTACCGGACTTCGAGCGTCTGCAGGCCCGCGCCCGCACCACCGCCACCCCGTCCCGGGTCGCGGCCCACCCGGTCTCGTTCGTGGCGTTCGACCTGCTCGCCCTCGACGGGCTCGACCAGACCGGGCGCCCGCTGTGGGATCGGCGCGCTCTGCTCGACGGGCTCGGACTGGATACTCAGCCGCGGCTGCTGGTCTCGCCGGTGTTCACCGATGTCGACCCGATGGTGCTGCTGGCCACGGCCAGGTCCTACGGAGTCGAGGGCGTGGTCAGTAAGGCGCCGCAGTCCAGGTACAGCAGCGGTCGCCGGTCGAAGGCGTGGATCAAGACGGTGGTGACGCAGCGATCGGTGTTCGCGGTGGGCGGGGTCGCCCAGGGCCGGTTGCGTCGACCGGGCGCGGTCGGGTCGCTGCTGCTGGGCCGGCCGACCGAGGCCGGCGGGCTGGAGTTCGTGGGCGAGGTGGGCACCGGATGGACGAGGGCAACCTTCAGCGAGCTCACCGCTCGGCTCGCGGCCCTGACCACCGAGGTCTGCTCGTTCACCCACGGCGTCGAGCGGCTCCCGGCCGGGGCCCGGTTCGTGCGCCCCGAGCTGCTCGGCACTGTCGCCTACCGGGAGCATCGCCCTGGCCGGCTGCTGCGGCACCCCAGCTGGAAAGGCGTGGTCCTCGGCGACCAGCTCGACACCGCGGGCTGAACCCTTCCCCAGCATCTCCGCGGTGGGGCACCGTGGACGGGGTGAGGCGACTGTGGAGAACGTGGCGCTGGCTTCGTCATGACGGCCGGGAGCTGAGCCTGCTCGACGTCACCCGCGGCTGGTCCTAGCCGACACGTCGCTGACAGGTCTTGTCAGGATTAGGGGGGCGGGTGGGGTGTGCCCTGGATGTTTCGATGATGACGGTGGCGGGAGCGGCGCCACCCGCACCGCGACCTCGCCCCCGCTCACCGGCGAGCGCCCGATGGCGCGGGCGGGGGCTGGCGATGACCACGGCGGTGATCTCGCTGTGCGCGGCCAGGGCCCGGACCCGGGCGCGGATGGCGTCGGTGGCCCCGTGCGCCGCGGGCAGCACCGCCACCCCTCGCCCGGGCCGCTCGGTCCCGGCGAGCAGGAGCTCGGCGCGCCCGCCGGCGCGCAGCGGCGCGTCGAGCTCGCCGGGAAGCCCCCGCGCGTGCAGCGCCCCGCCCAGTGCCGCGGCGAGACCGTCGCGGTCGGTGCAGGCCCAGCTCGGGTCCTGTTCGAGGACGGCGATGACCGCCGCGAGCAGCGACTCCAGGTCGCCGGTGGAGCGGGCATCGACGCGTCGCGTCACCGGGCCTCCGGAGCAGCAGCCGCAGGGTCAAGTCCCCGGTGCCCGCGGATTCTAGGAACCCCGCGGACCCGTGGGTGCTCGTCCCGGCCAGCAGGACAGGGCCGTCCCCGCTCGGCCGGGCCGCGGCCAATGGGCTGCTCGTCTGCCAGCGTGGGTCAGCCGCCGCTGATGCACCAGCGCTGCCCGCGGGGGGTGGGTCGGGCGGGGTCGGTGGCGATCTCCCCGTTGACCACGACCCGCGGAGGCGATCCACTCCTGGGCCTTGGTCTGTGCGAGGGCGCCGGCCACCCGCTCGAGCACGCTCGGTGTCGGGGCCTCGGTGTCGGTGTGCGGCTCGTCCACGAGTCGGGAAGCTATCCGCGGACACCGACAACGACCGTCCGCGACCCGCGGGCCGGCCCCAGTCGAGGTGCAAACCATCACCCCGGCGGGAGACCGCACGGCAGCGGCGCAGGGGCGGGGCGATGACGCGATACGGGTTCGAGTCCGACACCACCGCGGTCCCCGCGTGCTGGCCGACCGATCGCGGCCCGCTCGGGGCCGCCGTGGTGGCCTTCAGCGGGCCGGGTGTCGGCCGGGGTGGAGCTTGCGGATGCTGGAGTGGCAGGCGGCGTGGAGCTGCTACACCCACCCCGCCGGGCCACCTGGGTGGGGCCTTGGCCAGGGCCCGGCTGGTCGGTGTCGGCCATCGGTCAGGGCTCGAGCTCGGTGGCGGCGCGGAAGCTGCCGTCCATGTGGAAGGGCGTCGAGTCGTGCTGGTGGACGATCCGCCAGGCGCCGGCCGTCCGGCGCAGGCCGAAGGTGGATCGGAACCAGAAGGTGAACGGCCGCGCGGCGCCGGCCGGTGTCGCCGTCATCGAGGCCAGGGTGTGCGCGAACGCCACGTCCGCGCCGACGGCAATGCGCCGGTCCCGGTGGTGGAGCACGACCGGCCCGTCGAAGGTGCGCAGCCAGGCGCGGACACCGTCGGCGTCCCCATACTCCGTGCCGGGCTCCTGCACCAGCGGCGGGGCGAGGGTGTAGCGCACGGCGTCGTCGGTGAACGCGGCGAGGATGCCCTCGGCGTCGCCGTCCGCGTGGGCGGCGACGTACTGGGCGAGGACGGCGCGGATGTCGTCCTGCTCCGCGGCGGTGTCGTCGGGCACGAGCTGGTCGGTGACGGGAGCGTCGGCGGTCATGTCGTCCTCCTGGTGGCGGGGCGCCCGTCGGGCGCCGCTCGCCGGGGTGTCGAGACCGAGGGCCAGGTCTCGACACCTCCGGGCGCCACGGCTGTCGGGATTCGTTCCCGCCCTCAGCCCTGCGGTGTCGGTGAAGGCGGGTCGGCCAGCCGGGCCAGGATCGCGATCAGGTCGATTCCGCGGGTCTCCTCGCCCGCGATCTCCTCGTCGGTGCGCTCCCGGCCGGGCCAGCCAGCTCCCACATGTCCCAGCGCCCCGTGGACCAGGTGAGCTGCTTGCGACCGTAGCTGGGCGCGCTCCCAGGTCCGCTACAGCTCGGTGTCCTCGACGCGGTCGGTCTTGACGGCGTCGCGTAAGGATCGCCGGCGAATGTTGCAGAGAGCTAGACCCGCCGACGCAACCTCTCATGCTCACTACACGTTTCATCCAACATAGGTCTATCGTCGGGAAAGGTGTGGGACTGGCCCGTCACCCCCCAGAGCCAGCCCCACACAAGGCTCCGGCGCACCACCACCCCCCAGTGCTGCGCCGGAGCCCATCTATTGTTCAGGATTCTTCGAGCGTCTGCCAACGTTAGTGGTCGTTAGTGAGCTGGATAGACCACCGCCGCACAACTGTTGGGGTACCGGGCGGTCGGTCGTGGATGGCCCTGGCCTCGCGCAGCGTCTGCGGGGAGAGCTCGCAGGTCTGCGCGCGCCCGAAGCGGGGCCGGGGTGGCCACCGACCAGGACAAAGCCGCGACCGACGAGCCGCTCCGCCGCCGCCGGTCTCGGCGACGTCGAGCAGTGAGGTGGCGGCGGCGGCGCGGGTCAGCATCGACCAGGTGCCCCCGGACAGGGCGATCAGGCAGGGCCGACTGGACCTGCGGACGTTCGCCGGGGTGCGCGACCAGAGTGAGATCGCTGCGGAGGAATGGCGTCAACACTGCCGCTACCTGCTCAGCGAGACCGGAGCGCCCGAACCAGATCTTCGCGCCGACCTACTTCTTGCCGGTCTCGCGGCCGAGCAGGTCCACCACTGGCTCCGCGACGATCACCGCGACCTCGGAGACCTGGCTCGCGGCCTGTCCGCCGCTGCGCTGGCGGTCGCCCGCCCGGCACCAGAAGCATGAGCCGCGTAGAACCCAGCAGCATTGCCACCCGGCGCTAACAAACCGGCGGGTAGCCCTCGGGCTCGATGAAGCGGTCCAGCCGTGGGTGTCGGCCCTCTCCTACAGGGTCGCGGCCGCAGCGCGACGGAGCAGGGTCTTGCTTAGCTCGGTGACGTGGTGGTCGTAACTGCTGCCGCTGCGCGCGAGCAGCTCGAGCGACGCAGCTCGAGCTGCTCCTCAGTGGCGCCCTGGTCGGCGAGCCGGTCCAGGATCGCGACCTGCTCGAGGGAGACCTCGCCGTGGTGGGCGGCGTGCCGGGTGGCCTCGCCGTGCCGGGGCAGCGCGGCCGCGGCACGGACGGGGCGCGGGAGAGCCCGGTGGCCTTAGCAACCGGGTCTTGTTCCACCCTTGGGCCAAGGAGAGCTGCTCGGCGGCGCGGGCCCGTTGCCCGCCGGTGATCACGCGGCGCAGGTCGTTCTCAAGCTGACTTTCCGCGTGCTTGATCCCGGATAGAACCGGCCAGACCGGCACATACAGGCATGGCAACCTGCGCAGCCGATCGGCGGCTGCGCAGGCCTTGGACCCCGCCCTGCGGCGACGCCTGGCCACGCGGGCCGCGGGGCGGCCCGATGCGTTTGCCACCGGCATCGTCGAGTTGAACCCCGGCCGATCGACGCGACGGCTGGACTTGGTCGAGGCCGCCTCGGGGCGGTGCTGCGTAGCTGGCTGGCCGCCCGCCGCGGTGGCTGGATGGCGAGGATTGCCAGTACGGCATGTCGTGAAGATCGCGCGGGTCATGTCCGCTCCGGGCGGGCGACCGACATTAGTGGAGCTCTCGCGGCCACGATCCGGATAAGATCAATACCTTTCGCGCCCACGCGCAGGAGGTGCGTGAGACGGGCGACGGGGGCGGGGGCACCGAGGTGAGCAAGAGGTCAGGGCTGCGCCGTCAGGGGGGAGGCCTGGTTTCTCGGCAGGGGGCCGCCGAGGTCATTTCCCGTCGCGCTCTGGCCGGCGTGCTGGCGGTGGGATTGGCCGCGTGGCTCGCGGGGATCGACGAGTCGAGGGCCTCAGCGGCACCGGCACGTGGAGTGCCGGCGAGTATCCCGCCGCCTCCGCGTGAGCGGCTGATTGCGTTGACGGTTGACGACGGGTACGCGCCCGAGGTCGTCGCCGGTTATGTCGAGTTCGCCCGCCGCACGGGCGTGCACCTGACCTTCAGCCCGAACGGGACCTACGGGCGGGCGTGGGGCCCCCAGGCCGCGGTGTTGCGCCCGTTGATCGAGGCTGGCCAGGTACAGATCATGAACCACACCTTCAGCCACGCCTGGCTGACCCGGATCCCGCCTGGGAAGGTCAGAGAAGAGCTCGAGCGCAATGAGCAGTGGATCGCGGGCACCTTCGCCACCGCCTCCCGCCCGTACTGGCGGCCGCCCTACGGGGCCCACAATTCGAGCGTTGACGCGATCGCCAGGGACGTCGGATTCACTAAGCCGGTGCTGTGGACCGGGTCCTACGGCGACGCCACCACCGTCACGCCCCAGTTCCTGCTCTCCCAGGCGCGCCGCTACCTCACCCCTGGAACGATCATGCTGGGGCACGCCAACCACCCGACGGTGCTCGGGCTGTTCGACCAGATCACCGGCATCATCCGCGAGCGGGGCCTG
>NZ_JBVPVA010000388.1:0-1626 GCF_055612215.1 Actinomycetospora sp.
CTGGTCGCCGAGATCCGCGCGCGGGTCGAGAAGGACGAGCGGGTCCTGGTCACCACGCTGAACAAGAAGATGTCCGAGGACCTCACCGACTACCTGCTCGAGCTGGGGATCAAGGTCCGCTACCTGCACTCCGAGGTCGACTCGCTGCGGCGGGTGGAGCTGCTGCGCCAGCTGCGGTCGGGCGAGTACGACGTGCTCGTCGGCATCAACCTGCTCCGCGAGGGTCTCGACCTGCCCGAGGTGTCGCTGGTGGCCATCCTCGACGCGGACAAGGAGGGGTTCCTGCGCAGCGAGCGGTCGCTCATCCAGACGATCGGCCGCGCGGCCCGCAACGTCTCCGGCCAGGTGCACATGTACGCCGACCGCGTGACCGAGTCGATGCAGTACGCGATCGACGAGACCAACCGCCGCCGCGAGAAGCAGATCGCCTACAACACCGAGCGCGGGGTCGACCCGCAGCCGCTGCGCAAGAACATCAACGACATCCTCGACCGCGTCTACCGCGAGGCCGAGGACACCGAGGTGGAGATCGGCGGGTCCGGACGCAACGCCTCCCGGGGCCGCCGGGCGGCGGGCGAGGCCGGCGGCACCCGGGGCCACTCCGGGGTGGTGGAGCACCGCGACACGTCGGGGATGGCGCGCGCGGAGCTGGCCGACCTCATCCAGCAGCTCACCGACCAGATGATGTCGGCGGCGCGCGACCTGCAGTTCGAGCTCGCCGGGCGGCTGCGCGACGAGATCGCCGACCTCAAGAAGGAGATGCGGGGGATGGACGCGGCCGGGGTCAGCTGAGCAGCCCCGCGGCCGTGCGCAGGTCCTCGACGAACCCGGCCCGCATCTCGTCGGCGTCCTGCCCGCGGTTCGGGTCGGCCCGCAGGATCGCGGACGGGTGGATCGTCGGGACGAGCATGGTGTCCTGCCACGGTCGGGGCTGCCCGCGCTCGGCGGTGATCCGGAACGACGCGCCCAGCAGCGCCTTGCCCGCGGTCGCCCCGAGGGTCACGAGCACGTGCGGGCGCACCAGCGCGAGCTCGCCGTCCAGCCACGGCCGGCAGGCCCGCACGTGGCCGACCTTCGGGGTCTGGTGGATGCGACGGTTACCCTGCCGGCGGAACGAGAAGTGCTTCACCGCGTTCGTCACGTAGGCGTCCTCGCGGGCGATGCCCGCCTCGACCAGCGCCCCGTCGAACAGGCGACCGGCGGGCCCGACGAACGGCTCCAGCGCGCGGTCCTCCTGGTCCCCGGGCTGCTCGCCGACGAACATCATCCGGGCGGTCGCCGGGCCGGTGCCGAACACCGTGCCGGTCGTGCCCTCGTAGAGCTCGCACGCGGTGCAGACGGCGGCGCGTTCCCGGAGCGTGTCGAGGTCGGGCGCCTCGGTGGGCGCGGCGGCCGCGGCGTCGAGGATCGGCCCGGGGGAGTCGGGCGCGTCCGGGGTGGAGAAGAGGTCGAGCGGTTCGGTCACCGGCCGGGGGTGCCCGGGAACCCGGCCTCCGACCCGCCCGGCCGGTGCGCGCGGCCGGCCCGCGCGTCCGCCCCCTCGACGACGGGCACTGGAGGCAGCCCACGAGGGCCTGCCGCCTGCCTGGCGTGCCCCTGATCTTGGGGCAGGGCGGCCGCGTCGTC
>NZ_JBVPVA010001101.1:0-1751 GCF_055612215.1 Actinomycetospora sp.
CGCGGACGGGCGGGAACGCGTCACGGACTCCAGGGTAATCTGGCCGACCGTGCTGGAGGTCGACGTGGTCCGCCTGGACCCGGGGCTGCCCGTGCCGCACCGGGCCCATCCCGACGACGCCGGCCTCGACCTGTGCACCCGCACCGACGTGGAGATCGCGCCGGGGGAGCGGGCCCTGGTCGGGACCGGGATCTCGGTGGCCCTGCCCCGTGGCTACGCGGGGTTCGTGTGCCCGCGCTCCGGCCTCGCCGCCCGGGCGGGTCTCGGCCTGGTCAACGCGCCCGGGACGGTGGACGCCGGCTACCGCGGCGAGATCCAGGTCTGCCTGGTCAACCACGACCCGCGGCGGCCCGTGGTGCTGCGGCGCGGCGACCGCGTCGCCCAGCTCGTGATCCAGCGGGTCGAGCTGCCGGCCGTGCGGGTGGTGGAGGAGCTCCCCGCCTCGGGCCGGGGCGCCGGCGGCTTCGGGTCCACGGGAGGATGGTCCGGCTCCGCGGACGACCGGAGCCGGACGGGTGATCTCGACCCCCCGAGGTCACGGATCGGTCACGAAGAGGGTATTGAGGACCCGGCACACACAGCCGATACCCATGACGACGAGGACGACCGGCGCGTTCCGGTGGCGGAGGAGCTCTGAGGTGACGTGGTCGTGACCGAACCGGCGCGGGGGCGGCATCGCAAGGGCCGCATCGCGCAGGTGCCGCCGTCGGCGGACCCGGCGGGCCGTCAGCACCACCAGCACCGGGGCCCCTGGGACTCCGAGGACGCGCCGCGCGACGGGCGCCTGCGCCTCGACCTCGGCTCCGTCCAGCTGCCGGTGCCCCCGAACGCGAAGCTCGTGTGCGAGCCGGACCCGACCGGTCCGCTGCGCGCCGTGCACGCGATGCTCCCCGAGGGCCGCCTGACCGTCAGCGCCTTCGCCGCCCCGCGCACCGGGGGCCTGTGGGGCGAGCTCATCGAGGAGCTGGCCCAGCAGCTGCACGCCGAGGGCGCCACGATCCGGCGCGACCGCGGCGAGTGGGGCCGGGAGCTGGTGGCGCGCAACGGCGACGTCGTCGCCCGCGTCGTGGCGGTCGAGGGCCCGCGCTGGATGCTCCGCGGCGTCGGGACCGGCCCCGCGGTCCACGCGCTCACGCTGCACCAGATGCTCCGCGAGATGGTCCGCGGAACCGTGGTGGTCCGCTCGCCCGACCCGCTGCCCGTCCGCTCGCTGCTGCCGCTCGAGGTCCCCGAGGACGTGCCCGAGCCGTTCCGCGAGACGCTCTTCCAGTCGCTGCCCACCCGTCCGCGGCAGATCACGTCGTCGGACGGCCCGGTGATCCCCATGATGCTGCCCCAGCCCAGCGATCCCGGCACGTCACCCGGGCGCAGCTGAACGGAGCTACCCTGTCCTCGGATCCGATGGCGGGTCCGGACGGCACCGCGGAGGCCGCGGTGTCCATCACGAGGAGCGGACGATGGGCAAGGGCTCGGGGTTCGTGTCGCGGATGGTCCGCAAGCTCACCTCCGACGTGTCCGATCTGGACGCCGAGGACCTCTCCGCCGACTCGGCGCGCTCGGGGTGCCACCTGGCGGGGAACTGCGGCGGATCCGGTGAGGCGATCACCGTGAAGGGTCGGCTGCGGTCGGTCGAGATCTGCCCGCGGGACTCCGTCGCGACGTTGGAGGCAGAGCTCTTCGACGGCACCGACGGTGTCACCCTGGTGTGGATGGGTCGGCGGCGCATCCCCGGCATCGAGCCGGGGCGCACG
>NZ_JBVPVA010000562.1:0-2412 GCF_055612215.1 Actinomycetospora sp.
GCGATGGACCGATCTGGAAGATGGACGAGGGTGCAGAGCCGTTGACCCGGGACGCATCGCACGTCCCGAGGTGCGGTCCGCTCCCGGTTCGGGAGTACTGCTTCTCGGGCGTGCTCTCTTACCATCACGTCGTCGTCAGGAGGGTGAGCCGGCGCAGGTCGAATCGGGTCGGTCCGGGCTCGGGTGGGGAGCGCGCATGGCTGTCGTCCTCGATGCCGCGTCCCATCCCGCTGCCGAGCGGATCGACCTGGTGCACGACGTGATCGCGCGGAGCGGCGCGCGACGGCGGGTCGCGCTGAACGCGCCCGCCGAGTCGGTGGACCTGCGGGCCGAGGCGTGGCAGATGGCCTCGGTCCAGGTGTTGCGCACGGCCGGGACGGGCCTGACGTTGGCCCGCACCGCCCAGGACGTCCGGGACGACGCTCCCGACCTGCTGGCGGTCGCGTTGTCGGGTGGCGAGTGCACGTACTCGGCCTGCGGCGCCGCCCAGGAAATCGCGCCGAACGGGATCGTGCTCGTGGACTTCGGTACGCCCTACGTCTTCGCGCACGTCGGCGAGGAGGGCAGCTCGTTCACCAGCCACATCTCCTATGTCGATCTCGACCTGGACGTCGACGACGTGCGCACGGCGATCCCTCGTGTGGGCTCGAGCGCTGTGTTCCCCCTGCTCCGCAATCACCTCGTGCACCTGCGCACGGCGATCGACGAGGTCGCGGGCGTGCCGGAGATCGCGACCGGGCTGGCAGCGGCGACGATCGACCTCACCCGCGCCCTCGTCGCGTCCGCGGGCGGGGGCCGGCGGCAGCGGGATGTCCTGCGGGAGACGCTGCGGGTCCGGATCGTGGGCTACATCCGGGCCAACCTGGGCGATCGAGACCTCACTCCGGCCCGGATCGCGGCCGCCCACCACATCTCGTTGCGCACTCTCTACAACGTGTGGGGCGACGAGGACGAGACCCTGGCGGACTGGATCATGCGGGAGCGTCTGGATCGGGTTCGCAGAGACCTGGGCCGCTCGGACTCGACCGTCTCCGCGGTGGCCCGCCGCTGGGGGTTCGTCGACCCGGGCCACCTCAGCCGCCGGTTCCGTGGGGCGTACGGGATGTCACCGAGGGAGTGGGTGCGGCGGTCGCGTTCCACCGCCGGTGCCTCCTGAGTCGGGCGTCGGCGGTGGCGGTGCTCAGGCGCGGTTGCCGGTGCGCAGGACCCTGGTGAGGAAGGCGATGGCCTGGGCGATGGCGGCGTCGGCGCCGTGGGTCTCGCGGAGCGGGTTGAGCATGACGAAGTCGTGGATGACGCCCTGGTAGCGGGTGGCGGTGACCGGCACCCCGGCGGCGCGCAGTCTGGCGGCGTAGGCCTCGCCCTCGTCGCGGAGCACGTCGGCCTCGGCGTTGATCACCAGGGCCTCGGGCAGCCCGGCGAGCTGTTCGGTCGGGGCGCGCAGCGGTGAGGCGGTGATCTCGGCGCGTTGGTTCTCGTCGGTGGTGTATTGGTCCCAGAACCAGCGCATGCCGTCCCGTTGGAGGAAGTAGCCCGTGGCGAACTGTTCGTAGGAGCCGGTGTCGAAGGCGGCGTCGGTGACCGGGTAGAAGAGCAGCTGCCCGACCAGGGGGACGTCGGCGCGCTGCTTGGCCAGCAGCGTGAGTGCGATCGCCATGTTGCCGCCGACGGAGTCGCCGGCGACGGCGATGCGGGTCGGGTCCAGTCCCTTGCCGGCGCCGTCGCTGACCACCCAGCGGGCCGCGGCGTAGCTCTGCTCGATGGCGGTGGGGTAGCGGGCTTCGGGGGAGCGGTCGTACTCGGGGAAGACCACGGCGGCGTGGGCACCGACGGCGAGCTCGCGCACGAGGCGGTCGTGGGTGGCGGCGTCGCCGAAGACCCAGCCGGCGCCGTGGATGTAGAGGATCACCGGCAGGACGCCGGTGGCGCCGGCCGGGCGGACGAGGCGGACCGGGACGCTGCCGGTGGGACCGCCGGTGACGGCGATCCATTCGTCGTCGACGTCGGGCTTGGTGATCTCGCCGGCCTGGACCTCGTCCACGGCGGCGCGCCCCTCGGCGGGCGGGAGCTCGAAGAGGAACGGCGGCTTGGCGGTGGCCTCGGTGAACGCCAGAGCGGCGGGCTCGAGGACGGGAACGGGCGGGACGACGGGGGAGGGCGTGGGCATCAGGGCTCCTGTGGCGCTACGGAACGGCGAGCTGGATGGCTGAGGGCGCAGAGGGCTTGCCCGGCCGTGCAGCGGGCCTGCCCGGGTCGACGTCCGCCGCGACCCCGGCCTCGCACGGGGTGGTCGCGGCGAACACGGAGGTCAGAGGTAGCGCCGGATGAAGGTCAACGCGGTCTCGGCGACCTCACGCCACCCGTCGTCGATGGTCAGGGCGTGTCCGCGGTGGGGCATCTCGACGATCTCGG
>NZ_JBVPVA010000620.1:0-3495 GCF_055612215.1 Actinomycetospora sp.
GCCGAAGCCCTAGAAGGAGCCCTCCGTGCCCGACGTCGTCTTCGGTGTCGACCAGTCCAAGCCGTTCCGCGAGCAGGAGCTCGTCGGCCACAACCGCTGGCACCCCGACATCCCGGCCGTCGCCACGGTGAAGCCCGGGGACAGCTTCCGGGTGGAGTCCAAGGAGTGGTTCGACGGGACGATCGTCGACACCGACGACGCGAACGACGTCCGGGACTGCGACCTCTCGATGGTCCACCAGCTCTCCGGCCCGTTCGCCGTCGAGGGCGCGGAGCCGGGCGACCTGCTGATCGTCGACATCCTCGACGTCGGGCCGGTGCCGCAGGAGACGGGGCCGGTCGCGGGCCAGGGGTGGGGCTACACCGGGCTCTTCTCGAAGCTCAACGGCGGCGGCTTCCTCACCGACTGGTTCCCCGACGCCTACAAGGCCGTCTGGGACTTCACGGGCCAGAAGGCGACGAGCCGGCACATCCCCGGCGTCGAGTTCACCGGGATCGTCCACCCGGGCCTCATGGGCACCGCCCCGAGCGCGGACCTCCTGGCGACCTGGAACGCCCGCGAGGCCGCGCTCATCGCCACCGACCCCGACCGCGTGCCGCCGCTCGCCCTGCCGCCCGAGCCCCACAACGCCGTGCTCGGCAGCCTCACCGGCTCCGCCTTCGAGGCCGCCGCCGCCGAGGCCTGCCGGACCGCCCCGCCCCGCGACAACGGCGGCAACCAGGACATCAAGAACCTCTCGAAGGGCAGCCGGATCTTCTACCCGGTGTTCGTCGACGGGGCGAAGCTCTCGCTCGGCGACCTGCACTTCTCCCAGGGCGACGGCGAGATCACCTTCTGCGGCGCCATCGAGATGGGCGGCTACATCGACCTGCACGTCGACCTGATCAAGGGCGGGATGGAGACCTACGGGGTCACCACCAACCCGATCTTCATGCCGGGCAACGTCGAGCCCCGCTACTCGGAATTCCTGACGTTCGTCGGGTTCTCGGTCGACCCGCGGGACGGCACGCAGCACTACCTCGACACCACGCTCGCCTACCAGAACGCCTGCCTGAACGCGATCGAGTACTTCTCGAAGTTCGGGTGGACCAAGGAACAGGTCTACCTGCTCCTCGGCGCGGCGCCGGTCGAGGGCCGCATGTCGGGGGTGGTCGACGTCCCGAACTCGTGCGCCACGCTCTACGTCCCGACGGCGATCTTCGACGTCGACGTGCGCCCGAGCGCGGCCGGTCCCACCGTCGTCGACCGGGGGCAGTGCGCCGTCAGCACCTGACCGGCTCCGGACCGGGCCCCGGGCATCCGGCCCGCACCGGGCAGGGGTGGGCCGAGTGGCGCTCCGCCGGCAGCAGATGCGCGCACGGTGACTGTGGACGGCGGAGTGTGCCGGGGCCGGCGCCGCCCTAGCGTCGGGGGCGATGACCGACACCAGCACCACCAGCCGCCCGACCTCCCGCGACGTGGGCGGACAGATGATGGCCGAAGCGGCCCGCCGCATGCTCCCCGTGATCGCGGGGAAGCTCCTCGCGGCGGTCGCGGACCGCGCCGTGGAGGGGATCGAGGGGCTCGCCGACCGGCTGGAGGACCTCGGTACCCCCGCCGGGGACGCCGGCGCCGCGGACGACGACACCGGCGGGTCGGACGCGGGCGGCGGGTCGCGCGGCGCCGTGGGCGCGGCGTTCGCGTTCCTCGTCGAGCAGACCCGGATCGCGCTGCGGTTCCTGGCGCAGCTCGCGGCGCAGGCCGCCGAGATGCTGCGGCGGGCCACCGAGCGGCTCCGCGCCCGGCGTGCTCCCGAGGGGATCGACGAGGCACCCGCACCGGCGGAGATCAGCGCTCCGGAGGACCTGGACGACGAGGACGACGAGGACGTCCAGGAGGGACGCGTGCGCGCCGGGGTCTGATCCACGGTCCCCTCGCCGGGGGATCGGGCATCGTGGAGCGCGAGCCCGCCCCCGACCGAGGAGCCCGCCCGGTGACCGAGACCCCCTGGTGGCGCGACGCCGTCATCTACCAGGTCTACATCCGCAGCTTCGCCGACGCCGACGGGGACGGGATCGGTGACCTGGCCGGCCTGACCGACCGGCTCGGCTACCTGCGCGACCTCGGCGTCGACGCGCTGTGGATCAACCCGTGGTACGCCTCGCCGCAGGTCGACAACGGCTACGACGTCGCGGACTACCGCACGATCGAGCCCGCCTACGGCACGCTCGCCGACGCGGAGAAGCTGATCGCCCGCGCCCACGAGCACGGGCTGCGGGTGATCCCCGACCTGGTGCCCAACCACCTCTCGGCGGCGCACGCGTGGTTCCGCGCGGCGCTCGCGGCCGGCCCGGGCTCGCCGGAGCGCGCCCGCTTCCTCTTCCGTCCCGGGCGTGGCCGCGACGGCGCGGAGCCCCCGAACAACTGGCGGGCCCACTTCGGCGGCCCGGCCTGGACGCGGGTCGACGACGGGGAGTGGTACCTGCACCTGTTCGACCCCGGCCAGCCCGACGTGGACTGGCGCAACGCCGAGGTCCGCGCCGAGTTCGAGTCGGTGCTGCGGTTCTGGTTCGACCGCGGCGTCGACGGATTCCGCATCGACGTGGCGCACGGGTTGGCCAAGGACCCGGCCCTGCCCGACCTCGTCGACGCCGCGGACCTCACCGGGGCCTCGCTCGGGCCGGGGAGCCACCCCTTCGCCGACCGCGACGACGTCCAGGAGATCTACGAGTCGTGGCGGCGGATCGCCGACGAGTACCCGGGCGCGCGGATGTTCGTCGCCGAGGCGTGGGTCCCGAGCCCGGAGCGCCTGGCCCGCTACGTCTCGCCCGGCCGGCTGCACACCGCGTTCAACTTCGACTTCCTCCTCGCGCCCTGGGAGCCGGCGGCGCTGCGCGAGGCCGTCGACGTGACCACGGGGTACCTGCACGGCGTCGGCGCGCCCGCGACGTGGGTGCTGGAGAACCACGACGTCGTCCGTGCCCCGAGCCGGTACGGCCGGCGGCGGGACGGCAGCGTCGACGTCGCGCTCGGCGTCCGGCGCGCCCGGGCAGCGTTCCTGCTGATGGCCGCGCTCCCGGGCGGGATGTACGTCTACCAGGGCCAGGAGCTGGGGCTGCCCCAGGTCTCGGACCCGGAGGACCTCCCCGACGACGCCCTGCGCGACCCCACCTGGGAACGCTCGGGGCACACCGAGCGCGGTCGCGACGGGTGCCGGGTGCCCCTGCCGTGGAGTCCTGACGGATCCTCGTTCGGTTTCGGCCCCGACGGGGGTGGGTCGCCCTGGCTGCCGCAGCCGGCCTGGTTCGCCGACTACGCCGTCGAGGCCCAGGACGGCGACCCCGGCTCGTTCCTGGAGCTCGGGCGGGCGGCGCTGGCGATCCGGCGGGGCAACCCCGCGCTCGGCGAGGGCGACCTGACGTGGCACTCGGTGCCGGACGAGGAGGTGCTGGTGTTCGGCCGGGCCCCGGGGTTCTCCTGCGTGGTGAACCTGTCCGCGGCCGCGGTGCCGGTCGA
>NZ_JBVPVA010000725.1:0-4360 GCF_055612215.1 Actinomycetospora sp.
CGCGGTCGAACCCGCCGTCCTTGAGCTCGGGCGGGCAGGGCGAGTGGTCCGACACGACGGCCGACAACCGGCCCGCGGCCAGCGCACCCCAGAGCAGTTCGCGGTTGGACTCCGAACGCACCGGCGGGCAGCACTTCCTGGCGGTGCTCGTCAGCGTCTCCGAGGCCAGCGCCAGGTAGTGCGGGCACGTCTCGCCGGTCAGCGCCAGCCCGGCGGCCCGGGCGGCGCCGATCTCCTCGGCCGCCTCGAACGCGGAGACGTGCAGGACGTGGACGCGCGCGCCGGTGCGCGACGCGACCGCGGCGAGCCGCAGCACCGCCGTCGTCTCCGCGCCGGGCGGGCGGGACGCGAGGAAGGAGCGGTAGTCCGCGCCGGCCGGCGGGGCCTCGCCGAGCACGCCGTCGTCCTCGGCGTGCACCACCAGCGGCACGTCGAGCTCCGCGCACGTCCGCGCCGCGAGCTCGAGGTCGTCGGCCGAGACCGGCGGGAACTCGGGGACGCCGGAGTCGGTGAGGAAGCACTTGAACCCGCACACCCCGGCGTCGACGAGCGCGGCCATCCGGTCCGGGTCGACCCGCCCGGCCGGGTCGGGGTCGCCGTCGCGAAGCGGCACCGCACCGCCCCAGAACGCGACGTCCACGGCGACCTCCGCCCGCGCGGCGTCCCGCTTGGTGATCAGCGCGTCGACGTCCACGGTCGGCGGGATCGAGTTCAGCGGCATGTCGACGAGGGTGGTGACCCCGCCCGCGGCGGCCGCGGCCGTCGCCGTCGCGAACCCCTCCCAGTGGGTGCGGCCGGGCTCGTCGACGTGGACGTGGCTGTCGACGAGGCCGGGGAGCAGCACCTCGTCGTCGGCGAGGTCGACGACGGTCGCACCGTCGGGCACCGGGGCGTCGGCACCGGCGACGTCGGTGATCCGGCCGTCGGCGACGACGACGACGGCCGGGGCGGTCCCGGTGGGCAGCACGGCGCGGCGGGCGCGGACGGCGAGGAGGGCGGCGGGGGGCATCGCCTGGCGAGACTAGTGCGTCCCCGTCGCGCCCCGACGCTCAGCAGAACCCGGCGATCCCGGCCCAGGCGGCCTCGTCGGCGGGCACGTCGTCGCGGGTCACCGCCGCCTCGATGAGGCCGTAGGGGCGGTCGGCGGCGTACCAGACCTCGTTCGGGTTCTCGAGGCCCCAGGGTGAGAGGTCGACGAGGAAGTGGTGCTTGTTCGGCATGGAGAACCGGATCTCGACGATCTCCGGGTGGGCCTCGAGCACCCCCTGCCCCATCGCGTAGAGCGTCTGCTGCAGCGAGTAGCTGTGCGTCCCGGCGAAGTGGTCGAGCAGGATCTGACGGACCGACGCGAACGACTTGTCCCAGTCGACGTCGGTGCTGCCGTAGCGCCACCGCGAGGACACCGCCGTCGCGAGGATGCGGTCGGTGGTCTCGACGAGCGAGGTGTACTCGACCTCGGGGAAGCCCCAGAACTCGCTGCCGGTGCTCTTGAGGACCACGAGGTCGGTGAGCCCGGAGATCACGGTCTCGGCTTCGCCGCGCTTGGTGACGACGACCGTGCGGGTCTCGGTGCCCCCGCGCACGAAGGCGTGGTCGTGGCCGCCGTCCGGACCGTCGGTCGTCGCGATCCGGTCCCAGCCGTACTGCTCGATCTCCTGCCGCGCGCCGCTCACCTGGTCGTATTTGTCGACGAAGTTGCGCGCCATCCGCAGCGCGAACTCCTCGATCGTCGTGATGCCCCCGGTGCGGGCGAGCGCGTAGACGGTGTTCTTCTGCGTGTCCGTGGCGATGACCGCGGCGTTCGAGCCGGTCAGGTGGGTCTCGGCGAAGTCGCCGAACAACTGGCTGGTGACGTTGACGTCGGTGATGACGTGCCGCGGGGTGGAGCGGTCCACGTGGACCAGCCGCACCTCGGCCTTCCCGTACTGGTTGGTGCCCAGGACGATGCCCACTCGCGATCAGCTCCCCAGGTAGGTCGTGTGGGAGAACGGCCCGGCCAGGACGGGCAGGTGGTAGTGCGCCCGCCCGCCGTCGAGCCGGACGTGCACCGTGATCCTCGGGTGGAAGACGGTGCCGTGCGTCCCGGACATGTAGGCGTCGACGTCGAAGGTCAGCGTCACGTCCCCGGGTGGGATCGGCTCGTCGTTGAGCCGCGCGACCCGACCGTCGGCGTCCGTCGTCCCGCGTCCGAGCACGGCCCGGTCGGCGTCGCGCACCAGGACGACCGGGACGCCCTGCGCGGGCTTCCCGGCCGCCACGTCGAGCACGTGGGTCGACAGGCGCTCGACGGGCTCGCTCTCGGGCAACGGGACCGGCACTCCTTCCCGACGGCGGGCCGTGGCGCTCGAGTGAAGGCCAGCGATGTTGCCCCCCGGTGAACACCCCGGTCACGGGGCGAGGTTCACTCGTTCGTCGTAGTCGCTTCGCGGGGGGCGGAGAGCTGGTCGTGTCGCGAGGGTCGGCCGGCGCCGTTCGTGCCGGACCCGGCGGCGGGCGGCTCGTCGTCGCCCCCCGCAGCGCCGTCGCCGCCCAGCTCACCGTGACCGCCGGCGGGACGGACCCGCCGCAGCCACGAGAAGCGCGTCTTCGGCTGTTTCGCCGGCGGGGCGGGCGCGAGGTCCGAGGGGTGCTCCTCGTCCGAGCGGGCACGGGCGTCGATCTGCTCGTTGATGTACCGGGCGATCTCGGCGGCGACCGCGACCACGGGCACGGCCAGGAAGGCCCCGACGATGCCCGCGACGCTGCTCCCGCCGGTCACGGCCAGGATGATCACGGCGGCGTGCAGGCCCAACCCGCGGCCCTGGACGAGCGGCTGGAGCAGGTTCCCCTCGATCTGCTGCACGGCGAGGATGAGGATCACGACGATCAGCGCGTTGTAGAAGCCGTTCGAGACCAGGGCGATGAGCGCCGAGAGGATGCCGGCGGTCAGGGCCCCGACGATCGGGATGAAGGCCCCGAAGAACGTGAGCACGGCGAGCGGCAGCGCGAGCGGGACGCCGAGGACGACCAGCCCGACCCCGATGCACAGCGCGTCGATGAAGCCGACGATCGCCTGTGAGCGGATGAACCCGCCGAGGCGGTCCCAGGCGCGGGCGCCGACCTCGGCGAGGTGCCCGCCGGCGGTCGAGCCGACCTGGCGGCGCATCCAGGGCAGGAACCGGTAGCCGTCCTTGACGAACAGGAACGCGAGGACGAGGGCGAGGACCAGGTCGATGACGCCGCTGGCGATCGTCGTCAGCCCGGTGAGCACGGTGCCGGCGATGTTCGTCGCCTGGCTCTGCAGCTGGCTGACCGCCCCCTGGACGACCGCTCCGATCTGGGTCTGCCCCAGCCCGAACGTCTGCGACAACCATCCCTGGACGGCACCGAGGCCCCCGCCGGCGCTGGTGACGAGCGCCGGGACCTGCGCGACCACCAGCGGCGCGATCACGGCGATCACGCCGCCGACCAGCCCGAGGGCCACCAGCAGCACGATCACCGCGGCGAGCAGCGGCGGCACCCGGTGCATCCGTAGCCAGGTCGCCGGCGGCTCGAGGACCGTGGCGATGATCAGACCGAGCAGCACCGGCAGGACGATGTCCCACAGCTGACCGATGATCAGGCCGATCAGCGTCGCCCCCAGCGCCGTCAGCACGAGGCGCGTGCTCCAGGTGGCGGTCCAGGCGAGGCCGTCGCCGATCAGGCGGCCCCGGCTCTGCCGGACCGGCGCTGATCCGCGGTCTCCCGCGGCGTTCGGCTGCGTCACGTCACCCTGTCCCTCCGACCGCGCCCCGGGCCCGGTTGCTCGGAGAGTGCCCTGTCCTGCCCGCGGGGACACGACGGGCATCCCCGGGTTTCGTCCCCGGGGATGCCCGTCGCCCTGCGGTCGGATCAGTCGGCCATGGCCTTCTGCAGGCCCTCGTCGAGCGCGTCGAGGAAGTCCTGGGTGTTGAGGTAGGGCGCGTCCTTGCCGATCAGCAGCGCCAGGTCCTTCGTCATCTTGCCGCTCTCGATCGTCGCCACGCAGACGTCCTCCATCTTCTGCGCGAAGTCGACGAGCGCGTCGTTGCCGTCGAGCTTGCCCCGCTGGGAAAGGCCGCGGCTCCAGGCGAAGATCGACGCGACCGGGTTGGTCGAGGTCTCCTTGCCCTGCTGGTGCTGCCGGAAGTGCCGCGTGACCGTGCCGTGGGCGGCCTCGGCCTCGACGGTGCCGTCCGGGGTCATGAGCACCGAGGTCATGAGGCCCAGCGACCCGAAGCCCTGCGCGACGATGTCGGACTGGACGTCGCCGTCGTAGTTCTTGCAGGCCCAGACGTAGCCGCCCTCCCACTTGAGCGCCGCGGCGACCATGTCGTCGATGAGGCGGTGCTCGTAGGTCAGG
>NZ_JBVPVA010000740.1:0-6075 GCF_055612215.1 Actinomycetospora sp.
CAGAGCGGTCAGGCCACCGTCATCGACGCCGTGCAGACCGACGCCGCGATCAACCCAGGCAACTCCGGGGGCGCGCTCGTCGACATGAACGGCCGCGTCATCGGGATCACCTCGGCGATCGCGTCGCTGGGCTCCGGCTCCTCCGAGGGCGGCGGGCAGCAGCAGCAGTCCGGGTCGATCGGACTCGGGTTCGCCATCCCGATCAACCAGGCCAAGCGCATCGGTGACCAGCTCGTGCAGCAGGGCTTCGCGAACCAGGCGGTCCTCGGGGTCGGGGTCGCGCAGGACCAGCCCGGCGGGGCGACCTCGGAGAACGGGGCCACGCTCGGCACGATCACGCCCGGCGGCCCGGCGGCGAACGCCGGGCTCAAGGCCGGCGACGTCGTCACCAAGGTCGACGACCGGCTCATCGACGACGGCGACTCGCTCGTCGCCGCCGTCCGCGCGGAGAACCCGGGGGCGCAGGTGACGGTGACGGTGCAGTCGCCCGGCGGGCAGCCGCGCCCGGTCCCGGTGACCCTGGGGTCCGAGCGGGCGCCGTCGAGCTGAATGCACCGCGTGCCCGATGAGCGGGGCGGCCATGGCCGCCCCGCTCACGGGCGTCCGGGCACCTACGGCACGAACGGGACGTCGTCGGGGGCCGCGTGCCGGGCCGCGAGCAGTGCCCGGGCCGGGCCGCCGACCGGGATGCGCAGCGGCAGGTGCTCGGCCTCGACGGCGTCCACGACCTCGGCCGCGACCTCCTCGGGCGTCACGAACGTCCGCCCGGTGGGTCCGCCCGTCCCGAGGTGCGGGTACGGGTCGTCGGGCAGCCGGAACCAGTCGACGTCGTCGAGCGCGCCGGAGCTCACGGCGCCCGGCTCGAGCAGCGCGGCCTGCAGGCCCAACGGCGCGGTCTCGATCGCGAGCGCCTCGACGAGGGCCTCGAGGGCCCACTTCGTCGACGCGTACGCGGCGTTGGGCGGCAGGACGAGACGCCCGACCACGCTCGACATGAACAGCAGCCGGCCGCTCCCCCGCGCCCGCATCCCGGGCATGACCGCCTGCGCCACTCGCAGCGCGCCGAGGGTGTTGCGGTCGAACAGTCGGGCGAGCTCCTCCGGCGGCGTGGCCTCGACGGCCGCGTAGAAGATGACGCCGGCGTTGGAGACCAGCGCGTCGATCTCCCCGGCCGCGGCGACGGCCGCCGCGATGCTCTCCGGGTCGGTGACGTCGAGGGCGAGCCGCCGGTCGACGTCGAGGTCGTCGAGGGTGCGCGGGTCCCGGGCGGTGGCGACGACGCGGTGGCCGCGCTTCGCCGCCTCGACCGCGATCGCCCGTCCGATCCCCTTCGACGCCCCGGTGATGAGCACCGATGCCATGACGACCTCCGTAGTGGGTTCAATATCTGAACTGACCTGCAGGCGCTAACCTACGCCGGTGAGTTCAGGAGTTGCACCCACTGGGCCCCGAGCCTGCGGGATGGCCGACGCCCTCGTGCTCGTCGGCGACCGCTGGGCGCTGCTGGCCCTGCGCGAGCTCGGGTTCGGGGTGGGGCGGTTCAACGACATCCAGGTCAACACCGGCGCCCCCCGCGCGAGCCTGTCCGCGCGGCTGCGCTCCCTCGAGGAGCACGGGCTGGTCGAGCGGCGGCGCTACTCGGAGCGCCCGCCGCGCGACGAGTACCTGCTCACCGACGCCGGCCGCGAGCTGATGCCCGTGCTCGGCGAGCTGCGCGCGTGGGGCGAGAAGCACGCGTCCCCCCGGGTGCGTGGGGCTTCGTCGTGAGCGCCGACGACGTCGACGAGCACCTCCGCGAGGTCCTCGTGCACGGCCCGCAGCCGGTCACCCCGGTGATCGTCGAGTAGGGCGGGCTTCGCCTCTTCCGACCTCCGAGTGGACCTCGAGGGCTGCGCCGGTAGCCGTGAGGGTCCACTCGGCGGCCGCAGGCTCGAGCACATCCCCCAGAACCGGGTCCGCCAGACCCGGCTTTCCCGGATGCTTCCAGCGCGGAGCTCCCGGGTGCAGCGACTTCCCGGCGCGGGCGCCGGGAAGCCCCGACCGCGCTCACGAGAGCTCCGTCCAGCTAGTTGACGCACCCCGGCGCAGCCGCGGTGATCGGTGGCGGGACCGACGCCGGGGCGACGGGCGCGGTCGTCGTGCCGGCCGCCGTCGTCGTGTCCGTGCCGGTCGAGGACCCCTCGTCGGTCTGCTGCGCGGCGGCGCGCGTGATGGCGGCGTCGGAGGGGAGGGTCGGCGACGGGACGACGCCGTCGTCCGCGTCGATCGCGTCGGTGACGAAGGTGCGGACCTGGTCGGGGTCGACCTCCACCGCCTGGCCGTCCTCCGGGGTCGAGAGCTCGTCGGTGCCCGTCGGGATCGTGCGGAAGGTGACCGAGCCCGCCGACAGGCCCTGCATCTGGGTCGCGAACGAGAGGACGTCCCACCCGGAGTCGAGCGTCACCGAGCGGGAGAGGACGCCGGTGAGCCGGTTGAGCGCGAACGGGTTGGCGAGCGTGCCCGCGGACAGCAGTCGGTTCGCGGCCGAGGCGAGGAAGACCTGCTGGCGGGTGATGCGGTCGAGGTCGCCGCCCGGGAGTCCGTGACGCTGCCGCACGAACGCGAGTGCCTGCGTGCCGCTCACCATCTGGGGGCCGCCGGGGAGCACGAGCCCGGAGTACGGATCGTCGACGGGCGCGCGCAGGCACACCGGCACGCCGCCGATGGCCTGGCTGACGTCGGCGAACCCGGCGAGGTTGACCGACGCGAAGTGGGTGATGTGCAACCCCGTGAGCGCCTGGACGGAGTCGACGGTGGTGCGGGCCCCGGCCGCGAGGGCGGCCCGGCGCACGGCGGGGTCGTCGGCGGAGGGGGACGGCCCTGCCTGCGGCGCGTATGCCGATGTCGGGGCGCCCGAGGCGCTGTCGCCGCTGGTGAGCGAGTCGGTGGTGAAGGCCACCGCGCGGGAGTAGGCGGAATTGATCTTGTGCGACCCGTAGCCGTCGGCGAGCTGCACGAACGAGTCCCGGGGGACCGAGATCGCGGTCGCGCGGCCCCCGCCCGCAGGGACGTGGACGACGATGATCGAGTCGGCGGTGTCTCCGCCGTCGCTGGTGTCGCCGGCGTGCAGCGCGTCGAGCAGGGCGGGCGGGAGCGGGTTGCCCTGCGGATCGGTGCGGCTGTCCACGCCGAGCAGCAGGATGTTCTGCTCGGCGGTCGGCGCGGCCACCGCCGCCGGCGAGATGACCGCCGCGGCAGTAGTGGATCGATCCAGAAGTCGCACCTGGGCCCAGGCGAACGCGGTGACGGCGAGCACCGCGACGGAGACCGCGACGACCAGACAGCGCGCGCCCACCCGCGCACGCCGCCGGACCGTCGAGGATCGCATCTCCTACAGAGTTCCCGTTCCCCGCCCGATCGTCACCGTGACCTGCGACGGATCCGGTGTCGATCAGCTCCGGCGGCCCACGACCACCTCACACCGGGCCGGGCCCGAGGGCCCCGCCGCCTCACAGCAGGACCACAACGACGCCCCACGAACCGGACAGACCCGACCCGCAGGGTCGGGACCATGACGACGACCGACCTCCGCCCCGTGCCCCCACCCGGGTCGCGTCCGCACCCGGCGCCCGGTCGGACCGGTGCCCACCACGCCCGGCCGCCGCGGCCCCTCGCGCGCCTCTGGCGCGGCTCGCTGCGGGCGCCACGCTGGGAGCGCCCGGCGCTGATGGCCCTGCTGCTGGGCACCGCGCTGCTCTACCTGTGGGACCTCGGCGCGAGCGGGACGGCGAACGACTTCTACGCCGCGGCCGTGCAGGCCGGGACGCAGTCGTGGAAGGCGCTGCTGTTCGGCTCGCTGGACTCCTCGAACTTCATCACCGTCGACAAGCCCCCGGCCGCGCTGTGGGTCATGGGCCTCTCGGGCCGGATCTTCGGCTTCAACGCCTGGTCGATGCTGGTGCCGGAGGCGCTGATGGGCGTCGCGTCCGTGGCGCTGCTGCGGGCGGCCGTCCGACGCTGGGCGGGCCCCGGTGCCGGCCTCATCGCCGGGGCCGCACTGGCGCTGACCCCCGCCGCAGTCCTGATGTTCCGCTTCGACAACCCGGACGCGCTGCTCGTGCTCTGCATGACGGCGGCCGCCTACGCCGCCGTCCGCGGCGTCGACGCCGCCCGGGAGCGCGCGGGCCTCCGCTGGATCGCGCTCACCGGCGCCCTGCTCGGGCTCGGGTTCCTGACGAAGATGCTGCAGGCCTGGCTGGTGCTGCCGGCGTTCGTGCTGGTGGTCGTCCTCGCCGCCGCGGTGACCTGGCGGCGGCGCCTGCTGCTCCTGGCCGCCGGCCTCGCGGCGCTCGTGGTCTCGGTGGGCTGGTACGTGCTGCTGGTCGAGCTGTGGCCCGCGAGCTCGCGCCCCTACATCGGTGGCTCGACCGACAACTCGTTCCTGGACCTGGTGCTCGGCTACAACGGCCTCGGGCGGATCGTCGGCGGCGAGGGCAACGGCGGCGGGAGCGGGGGCGGCCCGGGCGGCGCCGGCAACACCGGCTTCGGTGGCTCCACCGGCATCACCCGGATGTTCAACGACTCCTTCGGTGGCCAGATCTCGTGGCTCCTGCCCGCGGCGCTGATCGTGCTCGCGGCCGGGCTCTGGCTGACGCGGCGTGCCCCGCGCACCGACCGCACCCGGGCCGCGCTGCTGCTCTGGGGCGGCTGGCTCGTGGTGAACGGGCTGGTCTTCAGCCTCATGAACGGGACCGTGCACGCCTACTACGCGGTCGCCATGGCCCCGGGTCTGGCCGGGACGCTCGCCGTCGGCGGGGCGCTGCTGTGGCGCCGCCGCGAGGAGCTCGGACCGCGCCTGACCCTCGCGGCCGCGCTCGCCGCGACGACGGTGTGGAGCGTCGTGCTGCTGCGCCGCACCCCGGACTTCCTCCCCTGGCTGCGATGGCTCGTGGCCCTCGCCGGGGTGGTCGCGGTGCTGCTCGTCCTCGCCGACCTCGTCACCCGCGGCGCCCGGGCCCGACGCGCACTGCCGGTGCTGCTGCTGGCCGCGCTCCTCGTCGGGGCCGGCGGCTCGGTGGCCTACGCCGCCGACACCGCCGCGACCGCGCACACCGGCTCGATCGTCTCGGCGGGACCGTCGACCGGCGACGGCATGGGCTCCGGCGGTCCTGTCGGCGCACCACCCTCGGGGGAACGCCCCGGCAGCGGTCCGGGCGCCCCGCAGGCCCAGGGCGGCCAGGGTGGTCCGCGGCAGGGCCAGGGCGGTCAGGGCGGCGCGACGACGACCTCGGCCGCGCTCACGTCCCTGCTGCGCGGCGCCGGCACCACGTGGTCGGCGGCGACCGTCGGCTCGCAGAGCGCGGCGCCGGCCGAGCTGGCCTCGGGCACCGCGGTGATGGCGATCGGCGGCTTCAGCGGCACCGACGCGACCCCGACGCTCGCCGGGTTCCAGGCGATGGTCGCGGCCGGCGACGTCCACTACTTCATCGCCTCGGGCGACGGTGGCGGCATGGGCGGCCGGGGCGGCTCGGACTCGGTCGGCTCCCGGATCACCGCCTGGGTGACGGCCCACTACACCGCGACGACGGTCGGCGGCACGGCGGTCTACGACCTCACCGCGCCCACCAGCTGAGGGCGGACGATCATGGCGTCGCTGCGCCCCGCCCCGTCCCGTGCGCCGTACGGTCGGCCCATGTCGCGTGCGACCACCTTCGGGACCCGCGCCGACGCCTACGACCGGCTGCGGCCGGCTCCGGCGCCGGAGGCCCTCGACCAGGTCCTCCCGGCGGGCGCGCAGCGGGTGGCCGACCTGGCCGCGGGGACGGGGCTCGTGACCCGTGCCGTCCTCGCCCGGCCCGCCGCGCCCGGCGTCGTCGTCGCCGTGGAACCCGATCCGCGGATGCTGGCCCGCCTCGCGGCCACCACGCCCGGCGCCCGGGCGGTCCGCGGGGTGGCCGAGGCGATCCCGCTGGCCTCGGGGGCCCTGGACGCGGTGCTCGCCTCGTCGGCCTGGCACTGGTTCGACCCGCCGGTCGCGACCGCCGAGATCGCCCGCGTGCTGCGCCCCGGCGGGGTGCTGGGCCTGCTGTGGAGCCG
>NZ_JBVPVA010000751.1:0-1022 GCF_055612215.1 Actinomycetospora sp.
CGACTCCGCGCCCGCCAAGTCCCCTCCCCCGTCGAGCGGCTACTTCCCGCTGCGGCCGGTGGGCGCGTTCAACGTGCTCCCCGACGACACCGCCGCCGCGCAGATGGTCCGACGCTCGAGCTGGGAGCCCCGCCCGGAGAACGACGTCGCCAACCACCTGGTACCGCCTCCCGACTTCCGGCCCGCCGGGTACCCGGGGATGGTCAACGAGGCCGCCGTCTTCGGCCGGATCAGCGGGAACTTCACCGGGACGACCGACGAGATCTTCCAGTGGGCCGCGGCCAAGTGGGGGCTGCCCGACGAGGTCATCCGCGCGGAGGCGGTCGTCGAGTCGAACTGGTATCAGGGTCACAAGGACCCGGACGGCAAACCGATCGACAAGGAGGGCTACGGCGACTTCGGCGACTGCGGCGGCTCCCCGCCGGGCGCGCCGTACGGCCCCGAGGGTCCGGCCAGCTTCGGCATCATGCAGGCCAAGTGGTGCACGCTGAACGACCAGACCCAGCCCGGCTACGGCGGGTGGCCGTGGACCGAGACGTCGACCGCCTACGCGGTCGACACCTACGCCGCGGTGATCCGGGCCTGCTACGAGGGCTGGGAACCGTGGCTCGGCGGCGGGTACGCCCCGGGCGACCTCTGGGGCTGCGTCGGGCGGTGGAACGCGGGCTCGTGGCACTCCCGCGGCGCCGACGCCTACGTCGCGCGGGTCCAGCGCGCCCTGCAGGACAAGCCGTGGTTGCAATGGCAGTGAGCGAGCGCCGGCGGGATCGGGTCTGCGTGGTGCGCCAGCACTACGTGCCCCGGGACTCCCGCGTGGCGCGGGCCGCCGGCACCCTCGTCGACGCCGGCTTCGACGTCGACGTCGTCTGTCTGCGCGCCGCGGGCGAGCCGGCCCGCGAGCGCCACGGGCACCTGCGCATCCACCGGCTCCCGCTCCGGCACCATCCGGGGGCGGGCGCCGTGGTGTACGCGGCCGAGTACGCGGCCTTCCTCGTCGCGGCGACCGTCGTCGTCGCGGCCCG
>NZ_JBVPVA010000781.1:0-7211 GCF_055612215.1 Actinomycetospora sp.
CGTGCGGCGCGTCGGGGTGCCCGAGCGCCGGTTCGACGCCGGGCGCGCCCACCTCGAGCACTGCCGCTACCCGAGCGGCCGCGAGCTCACCGAGTTCTCCACCCGCTGCCTCCCCGACGAAGCCGCGCGCGTGGCCGGCGAGGTCACCCGATTCCTCGCCGCGCGGGGTGTGGTCCCGTCGGGCACCCACGTCACCAAGACCGCCGTCTGGCTCGACGAGATCGCCCGTTCGGCGGCCGCCTCGGACGACCCGCGCTGAGCGATCACCGGTGCTCCAGCGCCACCCACCCGCGGTAGCCCACGGCCTCGAGCGCGTCGACCCAGCGCTCCAGCGGCAGCGTCCCGGTGCCCGGTGCGCCGCGTCCGGGCGCGTCGGCGAGCTGCACGTGCGCGAGGTCGGACCCGCGCGTGGCGATCACCGCGTCGACGTCCTCGCCGTTGACCGCGAGGTGGTAGAGGTCGCCGAGCACGCCGGCTCCCCGGCCGAGCGTCCCGCACAGCGCGAACGCGTCCGCCGCGGCCGTGACCGGGTAGTCGGCGATCCCGCTGAGCGGCTCGATCAGGATGCGGCGTCCCGCCCGCTCCGCCGCCGTCGCGGCCGTCGCCAGCCGGTCCAGCGCGAGGTCGCGCAGCGGCCCGACCCCGACGAGCGTGTTGAACATCGACGGGCCGAGCCGGCGGCCGACCTCGAGGGCGACGGCGAGGGAGTCGTCGAACTCCGTCCCACGCCGGGGGTCGCCCGCGATGCCGCGCTCACCGGCGGCCATGTCCCCGCCGAAGAGGTTCATCGCGATCAGCTCGACCCCGGCGTCGGTCACCGAGCCCACGAAGGCGTCGACCTCCGCAGCCGCGGGACCCGCCGTCGGGAACGGCCACCACGACTCGATCGCGGTGTACCCCTCCCGCCGGGCCCGCTCGGGCCGCTCGAGGACCGGGACGTCGGGGTAGCGGATCGAGACGTTCACGGCGCGGGCGGTCACGTGCTGCTCCCGAAGGCGGTGAGGCGCCCGACGAGGTCGTCGAGGGCCTGCGCGTCGAGGTTGCCGACGCTGACGCGCATCGCGCGGTCGTCGAGGGCCTGGAAGTCCGTGCCGGGCAGGACCAGCACGTCCTGCTCGCGCAGGAGGTCGCCGACGACGTCGGGCGTGGGCCGGTCGAGCGGGTGGCGGACCCAGGCGAAGAAGCCGCCGCAGGTGACCAGCTCGAAGCCGCCGGGGCGGTCGGCGAGGGCCGTGGCGAACCCCGCCCGGCGGCCGGCGACCTCGGCGACGCGCTCCGCCCGCCAGTCGCGTCCCTTCGTCAGCCCGGCCCAGGCGGCCTCCTGGCCGATGCGCGGGGCGCCGATCGCGACGCAGTCGAGCAGCTTCATGACCTCGCGCAGCAGCGCCCGGGACCCGACCACGGCGCCGACCCGGTAGCCCGGCAGCGCGAGGTCCTTCGAGAAGCTGTGGAGGCTGACCACGGTGTCGCGCCACGCCGGGTCGGCGAAGAGCGCGTGCGCCGGGGCGGGGTCGTCGCGGAACGACCGGTAGGTCTCGTCGAGGACCAGCGCCAGGTCGTGACGGCGGGCGAGCGCGGCGAAGGCGGCCAGCTCGTCCGGGGGCACCGTCACGCCCGTCGGGTTGCCGGGGGTGACGAGGACGATCGCGCGGGTCCGCGGGGTGAGCAGCGGCTCGACCTCGGCGGCGCGCGGGACCAGGTCCGGGCCGGGCTCCGCGACCACCGGCACGACGCCGTGCATCCGCAACCACATCTCGTGGTTGAAGTACACCGGCCGCACGACGACGACCTCGTCGCCCTCCTGGGTCAGCGCGGCGGCGACCAGGCAGAACGCCTGGTTGCACCCGGCCGTCACCACGACGTCGTCGGGCCCGACCCACCCGTCGTGGTCCTCGGCGAGGTCCGCGGCGAACGCCTCCCGCAGGTGCGGCAGGCCCGCCTGGGCGGCGTAGGCGGCGCCGCGCGGGTCGTGCGCGACGGCGGTGACGTGGTCGACGACCGCCGGGGCCGGCGGGTAGGCGGGCGCGGCCTGGGCGAGGTCGAGCAGCGGAGCCCGCCCGGCCCGCGTCGCGAGCCGGGCGTAGGCCGTGCCGACGGGGGAGTCGATCCCGGAGGTGACGCGGGCGGACAGGCGCACGTCGGAGAGCTTCGCACGAGGGCGGATATCGCCGTCCGGCCGACGGAATCCGTGCCCGTGCCGCAGCCTGGGCGCATGGACGTCCTCGTGATCGGGGCCGGGTTCGCCGGGCTGTACGCGCTGCACCGGCTGCGGACGCTCGGCTTCTCGGTGCGGGTGCTGGAGGCGGCCGACGGGGTCGGCGGGACCTGGTACTGGAACCGCTACCCCGGCGCCCGCTGCGACTCCGAGAGCTACTACTACTGCTACTCGTTCGACCCCGAGCTGGAGCAGGAGTGGCGCTGGAGCGAGCGCTACCCGCGCCAGCCCGAGATCCTCGCCTACCTCGAGCACGTCGCGGACCGCCACGACCTGCGCCGGGACATCGAGTTCGGGGTGCGGGTGGCCTCGGCCGCGTGGGACGGGTCCGGCTGGACGGTGACGGACACCGAGGGCCGGGAACGGCGGTGCCGGTGGCTGGTGACCGCGGTCGGCTGCCTGTCGGCGGCCAACGTCCCCGACCTGCCCGGGCTCGCGGACTTCGCGGGGGAGTGGCACCACACCGGTCGGTGGCCCCACGACGGCGTCGACGTCGCCGGGAAGCGCGTCGGGCTCGTCGGGACCGGGTCGACCGGCATCCAGGCCGTCCCCGTCCTCGCCGAGGGGGTGTCGCAGGGCGAGGGCGGCCACCTGACGGTCTTCCAGCGCACCGCCAACTACTCGATCCCCGCGCGCAACGCCCCGCTCTCGGAGGACGAGATGGCGGCGACGAAGGCCGACTACCCGGCGATCCGCCGGATGCAGGCCGCGTCCACCAACGGCCACCCGTTCGTCGTCTCCGACGTCGACGTGCTCGACCTGCCCGACGACGAGCGCCGCGCCCTCTACGAGCAGGCCTGGGAGCGGGGCGGGCTGCGCTTCCGGGCCGCCGTCAAGGACCTGCTGACCGACCCCGCGGTCAACGAGTCCGCCTCGGACTTCCTCCGCGACAAGATCCGCGAGACGGTGGCCGACCCGGCCACCGCCGAGGCACTGACCCCGCGCGACCATCCGTTCGCCACCAAGCGCCCGCCGATCGACACCGGCTACTTCGAGACCTACAACCGGCCGGACGTGACGCTGGTCGACGTGAAGGCGGACCCGATCGCCACGGTGACCCCGGACGGGGTGCGCCTGGCGTCGGGGGCCGAGCACGCCCTCGACGTGCTGGTGTTCGCCACCGGGTTCGACGCGCTGACCGGCCCGTTGCTCTCGATCGACGTCCGGGGCCGGGACGGGGTCACGCTGCGCGAGGCGTGGGCGGACGGACCGCGCACCCTCCTCGGCCTCGGTGTCGCCGGCTTCCCGGACCTGTTCACCATCACCGGGCCCGGCAGCCCGTCGGTGCTGACGAACATGCCGACCGCCATCGAGCAGCACGTCGACTGGATCGCCGACCTGCTCGTGCGGCTCCGGGAGACGGGGGAGACCGCCGAGCCCACCGAGGAGGCGCAGGACGCCTGGGCCGCGCGGGTCCGCCGGGCCGCGGAGGCGACGCTGCTCCCGCGGGCCGCGAGCTCCTGGTACCTGGGGGCGAACGTGCCGGGCAAGCCGCGCGTGTTCCTGCCGTTCGCGGGCGGGATGAACCACTACCGGCAGCGCTGCGACGACGAGGCCGCGGCCGGGTACCCGGGGTTCGGCCTCCGGCCCCGCTCGTCCGGACGGGTGAATCACCCGATGGTGGCGTCAGGACCGTCCCGGGGCGAGATCCCCGGTGCATGAGCCGATGGCACGAGGCGCTGCTCGGCGAGTTCCGGGTCTCGCTCCTGCGCACCCTGGCGGCGCGCCGGCCCACCCGGCTCACCGCGTCGCGCGGGTTCCGGGTCCACCACCCCGAGCGGATCTCCTTCCGCACCCCGGACGCCCGCCTGCGGCTCGGTACGCACGAGTTCGGCTTCGCGCGCGGCGACCAGGGCGGCCTGCTGCGCATCCACGGTGAGCTCGAGCTCCTCGGCAACGTGCAGGTCGGGGTGGGCGCCGCCTGGGTGATCGGCGAGGGCGGCACACTCTCGATCGGCGCGCGCAGCTACTTCTCCCCGAACACCACGATCGTCGCGATGAACTCGGTCTCGATCGGGGAGGACTGCGCGGTCTCGTGGGACGTCCAGCTGCTCGACGAGGACTTCCACGAGGTCATCGTCGACGGCGAGGTCCGCCCCACCTCCGGGCCGATCAGCATCGGGAACCACGTGTGGATCGGGTCGCGCGCCACGATCCTCAAGGGTGCGGTGATCCCCGACGACACCGCGATCGCGGCCGGCGCCGTCGTGTCGGGGCAGTTCACGGAGACCGGCACCGTCCTCGCCGGGTGCCCGGCGAGGACGGTGCGGAAGAACGTCGTGTGGACCTGACGGTCCTCGGGCGTCAGCCGGCCGCCGCGCGCCCCGCCTCCAGCCGCGCCACCGGGATCCGGAACGGCGAGCAGGACACGTAGTCCAGGCCGGCCCGGTGGAAGAAGTGCACCGAGTCCGGGTCGCCGCCGTGCTCGCCGCAGATGCCGAGCTTGAGGTCGTGGCGCACCTCCCGGCCGCGCCACGACGCGATCTCGACCAGCTCGCCGACGCCCTCGACGTCGAGGGACTCGAACGGCGACACCCCGAAGATGCCCGAGTCCAGGTACTCGGAGAAGAACGAGCTCTCGACGTCGTCGCGGGAGAAGCCCCACGTCGTCTGGGTGAGGTCGTTCGTGCCGAACGAGAAGAACTGCGCGACCTCGGCGATCTGCGCGGCGACCAGCGCCGCGCGGGGCAGCTCGATCATCGTCCCGATCTGGTGCTGCACGGGGCGGCCGTCGACCTGCGACTCGGGCTCGGCGACCACCTCGGCGATCTCCGCGGCGACGGCCTGCAGTTCCTGGACGGTGCCGACCAGCGGCACCATGATCTCGGGCTCCACGTGGATGCCCTCGGCGGCGAGCGCGGCCGCGGCCCGGGTGATCGCCCGGACCTGCATCGCGAACAGGCCCGGGATCGTGATGCCCAGCCGGACCCCCCGCAGCCCGAGCATCGGGTTCTGCTCGTGGAGCCGGTGGACGGCGGCCAGCAGCTTCTCCTGCTCCTCGGTCGCCTCGCCGCGCTCGCGGGCCACGGCGACCTCGACGGAGAGCTCGGTGAAGTCGGGCAGGAACTCGTGCAGCGGCGGGTCGAGCAGCCGGATCGTCACCGGCAGGCCCTCCATGGCCCGGAAGATCGCGCTGAAGTCCTCGATCTGGTGCGGCAGCAGCGCGGCCAGCGCGTCCTCGCGCTCGTCCTGGGTCTCCGCGAGCACCAGCGTCTCCACCAGGGCCCGCCGCTCGCCGAGGAACATGTGCTCGGTGCGGCACAGGCCCACGCCCTCGGCGCCGAACGTGCGGGCGGTCGTGCAGTCCTCGCCGGTGTCGGCGTTGACCCGCACGCGCAGCCGTCGGGCGCCGTCGGCGTGGCGCATGATCCGGTCCACCGCGGCGACGAGGTCGTCGTTCTCGGCCAGGCCCGTGGAGCCCTCGAAGTAGGCCATCACCGGGCTCGCCACCACCGGGACCTCGCCCAGGTAGACCTCGCCGTTGGTGCCGTCGATGGAGAGCATGTCGCCCTCGACGACCTCACGGCCGTCGGCGAGCGTGATCTTCTTCGCCCGGACGTCGACCTCGAGCTCCTCCGCACCGCACACCGCGGTCTTGCCCATCCCGCGGGCGACGACGGCCGCGTGGGAGGTCCGCCCGCCGCGGCTGGTGAGCACGCCCTGCGCGGCGATCATGCCGTCGAGGTCGTCGGGGGTGGTCTCGCGGCGGACCAGGATGACCTTCTCACCGGCCTTCGCCCGGGCCACCGCGGAGCGGGAGTCGAACACCGCGGTGCCGCTCGCGGCGCCGGGGGAGGCGTTCATCCCGGTGGTGATCAGCTCCTTCTCGGCGTCGCGGTCGAAGCGGGGGAACATCAGGTTCGCCAGCTGCGCGCCGGTGACCCGCTGCAGCGCCTCGTCCAGGTCGATCAGGCCCTCGTCGACGAGCTGGACGGCGACGGTGAACGCCGCGGCGGCCGTCCGCTTCCCGACCCGGGTCTGGAGCATCCAGAGCTTGCCGCGCTCGATGGTGAACTCGATGTCGCACAGGTCCCGGTAGTGGTGCTCCAGCGTGGCCATGATCGACATGAGCTCGTCGTAGGACTCCTTGTCGATCCGCTCGAGCTCGGTCAGGGCCAGCGTGTTGCGGATCCCGGCGACGACGTCCTCGCCCTGCGCGTTCTGCAGGTAGTCGCCGTAGACCCCCCGGGCCCCCGACGCCGGGTCGCGCGTGAACGCCACGCCGGTGCCGGAGTCCATCCCGAGGTTGCCGAAGACCATCGAGCAGACGCTGACCGCGGTGCCCAGGTCGGCGGGGATGCGCTCCTGGCGGCGGTAGACGTTCGCGCGGGGGGAGTTCCACGAGTCGAAGACGGCCCGCACGGCGAGGTCCATCTGCTCCCGCGGGTCCTGCGGGAAGTCGCGGTCGGCGTGCTCGCGGATGACGCCCTTGAACGTCTCGACGAGCGTGGCCAGGTCGGCGGCGTCGAGGTCGAGGTCGTTCGTCGTGCCCTTGCCGCGCTTGGCCTCGTCGAGGGCCTCGGCGAAGTGCTCGCCCTCGATGCCGAGCACGGTGGCGCCGAACATCTGGACCAGGCGGCGGTAGGAGTCCCAGGCGAAGCGCTCGTCGCCGGACTGGGCGGCCAGGCCGTGGACCGAGGAGTCGTTGAGCCCGACGTTGAGGACGGTCTCCATCATCCCGGGCATCGAGAACTTCGCCCCGGAGCGCACCGAGACGAGCAGCGGGTCGTCGGCCTGCCCGAGCTGCTTGCCCATCGCCTTCTCGAGGGCGGTGAGGTGCTCGGTGACCTCGTCGTCCATGCCGTCGGGCTGGCGGCCGTGCGTGAGGTAGGCCCGGCAGGCCTCGGTCGTGATCGTGAACCCCGGGGGCACCGGCAGCCCCAGGTTCGTCATCTCCGCGAGGTTGGCGCCCTTGCCGCCCAGCAGGTCCTTCTGGTCCTTGTCGCCCTCGGCGAAGTCGTAGACGAACTTCGTCATGATCGCGGTCTCCTGTCCC
>NZ_JBVPVA010000807.1:0-1970 GCF_055612215.1 Actinomycetospora sp.
GCGAGCTGGGGCGGGGAGATCACCCGGCAGGCACTGATCGCGCTGGCCGTGTTCCTCGTGCTGGTCACGGCGTACCTGGCGATCTACTTCGAGCGCCGGATGGCCATCGCGGCGATCATCGCGCTGATCAACGACATCGTCGTCACGGCGGGCGTCTACTCGCTCGTCGGCTTTGAGGTCTCCCCGGCCACCGTGATCGGCCTGCTGACCATCCTCGGGTTCTCGCTGTACGACACCGTGGTCGTGTTCGACAAGGTCCGCGAGAACGTCCGCGGGCTCCAGGGGCTCACCCGGCGCACCTACGCCGAGGCCGCGAACCTCGCGGTCAACCAGACGCTGATGCGCTCGCTGAACACCTCGCTGATCGCCGCGCTCCCGCTGATCGGGCTCTTCGTCGTCGGCGTGATCCTGCTCGGCGTGGGCGTGCTCGGGGACCTCGCCCTGGTCCAGCTCGTCGGGGTGCTCATCGGGGCGGCCTCGTCGGTGCTGCTGGCGACCCCGATCGTCGTCGACCTCGCGATGCGCGACCGGGTCTGGGCCCAGCAGGCGCAGCGCGTGGCGGCCCGGCGGGCCAAGACCGCGCAGCGCGGGGGCGCCCCCACGCGCGGCGGCACGCGCGGCCCCGGGGAGGTCACGACCGGCGAGCCGACCGACGTCCTCGACACCGACGCCGTCGTGGCCGCCGCGGGCGCCGGGCGTGGCGGTCGTGACACCGGTCGGGACGGCGACTCGGGCCCCCGGGCGGGCCGCAGCGGCAGTGCGCCGCGGCCCGGGGCCCGGCCGGCCGGGAAGTCCGGCCGACCGAGCGGGAAGCGCCGGCGGTGAGCCCCGCCGCCGACGCCGCCCAGGACTCCGACCGCGAGCTCGTCGCCGAGCTGCTGCGCGAGGTCCCCGACTTCCCGAAGCCGGGCATCCGCTTCTGGGACCTCACGACGGTGCTGGCCGACGCCCGCGGGCTGGCCGCGACCACCCGCCTGCTGAGCGCCCCGGTGACGGAGCGCCCGGTCGACGTCGTGATCGGGATCGAGGCCCGGGGCTTCCTGCTCGGGGCCGCCGTGGCCCAGGCCCTCGGGCTCGGCCTCGTCCCGGTCCGCAAGCAGGGCAAGCTGCCCGTCGTCGCGGCGTCGCGGTCCTACGACCTCGAGTACGGCTCGGCCACCCTCGAGCTGCCGGTCGGCGTCCTCGCCCCGGGGGCGCGGGCCCTGCTGGTCGACGACGTCCTCGCGACCGGCGGGACGGCCGCGGCCGCCTGCGAGCTGGTCGAGGAGTGCGGGGCCACCGTGGCGTCGCTGGCGGTCGTGCTCGAGCTGCCCGACCTCGACGGTCGCGAACGACTCGCCGGCCGCCCGCTGCACGCGGTGCTGCAGCGCTAGTCACCGCGTAAACGCGACTGGGGGATCGGCCACATCCCGGCCCGCGGATCGCCCTCGGCCACCCGGCGGATGGTTTGCCCAGCTAACGTTGTGGGCGGCGTAGGAGAGGAGGCCGATGACGATCACGTCGACCGGACGTCGTCCGGACACGGATCCCACCGACCGGGCCGCCGCGGCGACCCCGCCTCCCTCGCCGACCGCGCCACCGCCGCGTCCGGACCCGGCGGCTCCCGGCGTCGGGCGCGTGCCGTGGCGGGACCGGCTCCTCGCCTCCGACCCCGGCAACGTCCGGCTCACGCTCGCGACGCGGGCCGCGGTCTCCCTGGCCGTCGCGCTCGGCGTGGCCGCGGCGCTCGCGGGGACGCTCGGGCTGGCGGGCACCGCCGCGATCGTCGTGCTGGTCCTCGGCGCGGTGCTGACGATGATGACGACCTTCACGGCGGCCGACCCGACGACCCGCGGCCGCGCGATCACGCAGCTCTGCCTGCCGGTGGCGATGCTCGCCGGCATCACGCTGAGCACGCTCGTGGACCGCCACCGCGTCCTGTCGCTCTCGCTGTTCGTCGTGGTCATGTTCGTCGTGGTGTGGGGCCGACG